>JAHYIW010000017.1 GCA_019429445.1 Desulfuromonadaceae bacterium | reverse complement strand
GACGCAGTTCCTGCAGTGCCAGGCCGGTCTCTTCATCGATCGCCCGCACGCTCCCGCAATCGGTACGGTCCTGTGGATACAGCGATTCAAGACGGTGGCCGTATCCCGTGTATCTCTGGATCCAGCGGATAATGGTACTACGGCTAATCCGAGTCCGCCCTGAATGCGGAATCTGCCACTTGCGAGCGCACTTCTCCCTGAGCAATGACTCCCGTTCTCCTCGATCCAGTCGGGTGGCGCCGACAAAGTCGGCAATCACACCGTAACGGAAGACCGCCACAGCTTGCTTCTGTTCTTCAGTCATCGTTTCCTCCTTGATAAGGGTTTGCAAGCACCCTAAATCAAGAAAAAAGACGGATCACCGGCCGACTTCACTGGGGTGGTCTCTGTGCGGTGACCTTCCCGGTTTAACTGACCCGGGCCACTGGAATCAGACCGCGTAACAGCAACACATCGAAGCCCGCCAACAGCCCCAATGTCCAGCCGTTGGTCAGATGCGCCTGAACCTGTCGGCGCAGATTGGCCAACCAGTGCCGCAAGCGCGAGCGCGGCAGAGCGGAGCGTGGCCAGCGCCCTTGAGTCAGTCGCTGGGCAAGATGATCACGGAGGATCTCTCTGGATGTGTGGATGCGGCGAAAATGGGAGTCAGAAACACAAAAAGGGGTCACGTCTCAACTTCTGACACTTTCAAAACTTGCCTCCAGCCGTTCAATCAATGTCTTCAATTCACGGTCTTTTTCGGCTTTTATTGTCAATCTCCGGCTGGCTTGAGAGATGGCCGCATCGCTTATCCCAAAGCGTTCCCCGATCTCTTTGAGTTTTGCGCCGCTGTATTTCTGGCAACAATAGATGCCGAGATTTCTCAACAGCTTTTCGTCCCGCAGATCAACTGTCGCGACCGTTGCAATGATTTCATCCATTGACAGTCGCTGCGTCAGTTGCTTTAGCGCTGGAACATTCCTCACATCCCGGTGACCTCCGAGATTCCGCTCCGACACTTCAGCAACAAATTCCGGACTCCCCAGCACTGTCGAGGCGACCACCTCTTTCAGCGGATTGTCGTATTCCCTGACAAGAAGGTCTTCGACAAACTCCCGATACCTCTTGTGCGCTTTTGCGTTATCCCCGCCGAAATAACCGAGGATGAAATCCGTTTTCAGCCATTCGGGTGCCCTGTTTTGGCCGATGTAGCAACGATAGCTGGACCAGCGGTATTCCTCGGGTCTGGCAACCATTGTGCCCCTGACCGGATTCAGATGGATGTAGCGGGAAAGTTCAGCGGCATATTCATCGGCCTCGACGAGGATCGCTTTGTATCTCCCCTGGAACAGGTGGCCGGCCCTTTTTCGCTTGACGTTAAAATAGCTGGTGTAGGCGCCGTTTATGTGTCTCATGATCTGGGAAAGGTTTCCCGCAGGGGTTTCCAGCAGCAGATGATAGTGGTTGCTCATCAGGCAGTAGGCATGAATAATTGCTCCATAGCGCACAACTGCCGATTCCAGATACGAGAGAAATTTCTCCCGGTCCTTCTGGCTTTTGAATACGTCTTTCTGCTCGTTGCCCCGTGACGTGACATGGTAATGGGCACCGGAATATTCGATCCTTAATGGCCGTGCCATTGCAGCCTCATTTGATTGTTATGACCTTCGCCAAACATATCAAAAAAGTTAAATATGTCAAGAGTTGAGACCTGACCCTATGGCTTTTTTGACCCTATGGCTTTTTCGAACTGCTAAAGAAAATCTTTAAACTCATCGTAGACTTCATCAGCACCAACGGCGAAGTTGAGACCCTCAGTTGCTCTAAGTCCAAATGTGTTGACCCCAACAACTATACCGTCTTCAAGAGAGACCAGCGGGCCGCCGCTGCTACCAGGATTGATGGCTGTATCGGTTTGAATCAAAGTTGTGCCGACAGATTGACCAAATTTTCCATCGTCGGTACGTACAGCGCTGATGATCCCCCTGGTGATCGACCAGTCAAGCCCTTCTGGTGCACCAATGGCCATGACACTTTCGCCGACGGAGTGTGTCCGCGAACTCAAGTCAAGGTAGTTGTCGTTGCCAGAGTCAATTTCGATCAGTGCAAGATCTTTGCTCGGAACGGTTTTGACGACAGTTCCTCGCACAGCTTCTTCGTGGCCGCGCTGCAAGACGGCGACAGTTCGGTACCCCTTGACCACGTGGTAATTGGTGACGATAAAACCCTTGCCGTTGATGAAAAACCCCGAACCTTGACTGTTCCGGACAAAAATCCGAACGACTGCATTGAGGAAGTCGTCGTAGCGACTGCTGGCCAGACGCTGCAAAACCTGTTGTTTGATTCTGGCTTTGGTGGCATCACTTTTGACATCAACCACGCGAACATTTTTACTACCGTTGGAATAGCCGTAACTATCAGTAAAAACGATACTTTCGCTGGTGTTGTCGGAGGACTTTGCGATGAGCCATTTTGATTTTGTGGTCGGTGAGGTGTCGCTATTTACCGCGACGACTTCAGATTTTTTCGGGGTGAAGTCCCAAGGAGCAACAGGTTGACCTTGGCTCCAGATGGCAATTTTCTGTTTCCGTACACTTTTTTCATAGCGCTTGATGTTCTCATCTGAGGTGTTGTATGCCCAGGCAAGGCCCTTACCCAGAAGGGTGTAGCGGAGGCTGCGGCTATCGGCGGTGACATCGGTATAAAACCGACGGCTGCGCGGGTCATATTTGGCCTCGACTGTAACGGTTTTTCCAAGAATCAGAGATGTGGTTAAGTCCGTCGCTTCTTGAAAAAAAGATTGCCCTTTTTTGGGGCACATGATGTCTTTAATATGGAGTTCGAAGGTTTCGCCCTGATGTTTTACGATAAAGGTATCGCCCGAAAGAACCTGAACAACTTCGACGGTGTTGCGTCCGGTGAGCGTGGCGGATTGTGCAACGCCAAAACAGAGTAGCAGGGCAATGACCAAGAGCATGAGGGGGCGTGTGCGTGAAAACATTTTGGAAACACCTTGTTTATCAGTCAAATGAATGAACCCGCAGCAAGCTACGGGGTATCAACAGCCTACGACCTTTGCTAACTCGCGCAGCAAGCTGCGGGCAATTAGACCCAATTTTTGATTAAGCTCAACAATACAGGGTTCTTCTTTACTTGCAACTCACCCCACCATGTTAAAAAAAACCGTCAAATCCAGGCACATGCCCTGGGTTTGACGGTTTGTAAATATATGATGAAAAGTGTACATTTGTCCCGCTCCATTCCCTTGCCTGACGGCGTTTTCTTCAACCGACCCCGTGTAAAAAAACCTGAGCAAATGACCGCCTTAATAGAACATAATTTTAACCGGGGTGCAAGAAGGTTTTCCGACCTGATGCACGGTTGCTCGCATATCACCCGGCGCGGGAATCGTCGTCAGCGGAAGCTGAAGCTCCTGATGACGGGGCCGGATGGCTCTCGCGATGCACAGCAAGATGCCCCCATGCTTGATTGATCGACATCAGTTCCAGGGTGTTGATATTGACGTGCGGCGGCAGGGTCGCTGCAAAAAAGACCACCTCGGCGATATCTTCGGGGCGCAGCGGATCGGTCCCGGCATAAACCGTCTTCGCCCGTTCTGCATCGCCCTTGAAACGAACATTGGAAAACTCGCTCTCGGCCATCCCCGGTTCAATATTGGTCACGCGCACCCTGGTGCCGAGCAGATCGGCGCGCAGGTTGCGGGAGAACTGCTGGACAAAGGCCTTGGTGCCGCCGTAAACATTGCCGCCGGGGTATGGCCAGTTCCCTGCTGTTGAGCCGATGGTGATGATGTGCCCGCGATTGCGCGCGACCATTTTTGGCAGAATGGCGCGGGTGCAGTACATAACCCCCTTGATATTGGTATCGACCATTGTCTCCCAATCGTCCAGGTCAACCTCCCAGGCCGGTTCCAGCCCCAGCGCCAGGCCGGCATTGTTGAGGAGCAGATCGACATTGTCGAGTCGTGCCAGCGCCGCTGTCACCGCCTGGCGGTCGCGCACATCGAGGGGAATGGCCGCAGTGACCGCCTCCCCCAATTCATCCCGCAACTGCTCCAGCCGTTCGGTCCGGCGGCCAACGATGATCACCTGCCACCCCTCACGGACAAAGCGGCGGGCGCAGGCCGCGCCAAATCCTGAAGTCGCGCCGGTAATCAAAGCGGTCTGTGCCATAAGATTCAACTCCTTCGCATGCTTCTGACGCTGCAACGCGCCATCAATTCATGGTGTAATCAACCTCGTGACAGCGCATCTACGCCCTCCTCCGCGACCTCATCCTCGGGCCGGAACAGCAATATCGTCACCGACCGCTTGTCCCGCAAACGCCCGAATCCGTGCTGCTACCCCGGCAGCGTCAATCTGCAACAGCGCGCGTAACTCGGCCTGGGTCCCTTGCTCGACAAATGTATCCGGAATCCCCAGCGTCAGGACGTGCGGGGTAAGACCGGCCGCGGCGAAGAGTTCCAGTACAGCTGAACCGAAACCACCCTGAATGGCGTTCTCCTCAAGGGTCACCACGGTTGCAACGCGTCGCCCTTCAGCCAGCAACAATTCCCGGTCGAGCGGTTTGATAAAACGGGGATCGACCACCGCAAAATGGATCCCCTCGGTCGCCAGTTGTTCGGCAGCGGCCAACGCCTCGCTGACCAGCGAGCCGACGGCGAAAATCACCCCGTCATCGCCGTCGCGCAATTTTTCACCACGCCCGATCGGCAGCGGCTCAATCGCCGCCGGGAGCTCCAGTCCGCGGACGGTGCCGCGCGGGTAGCGGTAGGCGAAAGGTCCGTCGCTTTCGAGCGCGGTCGCCATGATCCTGCGTAGTGCTACTTCGTCGCGTGGCACGGCGAGGACCATATTCGGCATGTGCCGCAGGAAAGAAAGGTCAAAAACCCCGTGATGGGTCGGGCCGTCAGCACCGACCAGCCCGCCGCGATCCATGGCAAAAGTGACCGGCAGTTTTTGCAGACAAACGTCATGCAACACGTTGTCGTACGCCCGCTGCAAAAAGGTCGAGTAAATGGTCACCACCGGGCGCATCCCGTTGGCCGCCAGTCCGGCAGCGAATGTCACAGCGTGCTGTTCGGCAATCCCGACATCGAAAAAACGCTCCGGAAACCGTTCGGCAAACGGTTTCAGCCCGGTCCCTTCGAGCATCGCGGCAGTAATGGCGACAATACGTTGATCGTGCTCCGCCAGTTTAACCAGGGTGTCACCGAAAACCGCAGTGTAACTTTGCGCCCCGCCCTTGGTCTCTTTGACCACCCCCGTCTCGCGGTCAAACGGGCCGACACCGTGAAAGATCGGAGGATTTTTCTCGGCGGGGGCATACCCCTTCCCTTTTTTGGTGATGACATGAACCAGGCGCGGACCTTTTAATTTGGAGACGTTGCCGAGTGTCTCCAGCAATTCATCGAGATTATGTCCGTTAAGCGGCCCGACGTAATCGAAGCCGAACGCTTCAAACAGCATCCCCGGCGTAAGAAATCCCTTGAGTGCTTCTTCGGCGCGACGCGCGACACCGAGCAGGTCCTTGCCGAAGCGGGGAACACTGGTGAGAAAACTCTCCGCTTCGTGACGCAAACGAATAAAGAGATCGGAGGTCAGTTTGCGATTCAAAAAAGAAGAAATCGCGCCGACATTGGGAGAAATCGACATTTCGTTATCGTTGAGGATGACGATAATATCCTTGTCGAGATCCCCGGCCTGATTCAGTGCCTCAAACGCCAGACCGGCGGTCAGTGAACCATCGCCGATCACGGCAACGATCTTTTCCGTCCCCCCGCGGGCATCGCGCGCGGCGGCCATCCCCAGTGCGGCGGAGATCGAGGTGCTGGAATGACCGACACCAAAAACATCGTGCACACTTTCGGCCCGCTTCGGAAAACCGCTGATTCCGCCCAACTGCCGCAAGGTGTGGAAACGCTCACGTCGCCCGGTGAGCAATTTATGGGCATAGGCCTGATGACCAACATCCCAGATAATCTTGTCGTAGGGGGAATCGAAAACCCGGTGCAGGGCGATAGTCAACTCGACCACCCCGAGGGAACTTGCCAGATGACCGCCATTAATGGCGACGGTGGTGATGATCTCGTCCCGTATTTCATGCGCCAGAATCTTGAGTTCTGGAACCTTGAGTTCTTTCAGTTGGGCGGGGTTCGTTAATGTATGTAGATATTCCATTATTATTTTGTGTCCATTCAGGAAGTTCTATCGACCATGTACGTTGCGATTTTTCGCAACGGCTCGGCTTCCGTGCCGAATGACTGCAATGCGGCGATGGCCAGTTGACACAGCTCATCTGCCCGCCGCCGGGCCTCGCTCAAACCAAGCAAGGCAACGTAGGTGGCCTTGCCGCGTGCGATATCACTGCCGACATCCTTGCCGATTTCTGCCTGGTCGCCAATCACGTCGAGGACATCATCGGCAACCTGAAAAGCCAGACCAGCGGCTTCGCCGTAACGGGTCAGGGCCGTCAGCTGTGCAGCGGTCGCGCCGCCGGCCAGCGCTCCGGCCTGTAACGCCGCAACAATCAGTTTGCCGGTTTTATGGGTATGAATAAATTCGAGGGACGGCAGATCAACCTGATGGTGACCTTCCGCCTCCATATCCGCTATCTGTCCGGCAACCATGCCGAAGGCTCCGGCGCTCCGGGCGATCAACTCAATGACGGCGCACCGCTGTTGCGCCGACAGCCCGGCATTTCGTTCCTCATCGGCAAGGAGAGCAAAGGCCTCGGTTTGCAGAGCATCACCGGCCAGGATCGCGGTTGCCTCGCCGAATATCTTGTGATTGGTCGGTCGCCCGCGACGCAAATCGTCGTCATCCATCGCGGGCAGGTCGTCATGAATCAGTGAATAGGTATGGATCATCTCCAGGGCACAGGCCAACGGCAGAGCGACACTGATCTCCCCCCCCACCGCTTCACAGGCCGCCAGAGCCAGAACTGGCCGGATGCGTTTACCACCGGCAAAGACCGAATAACGCATCGCCTCATGCAGCTGGCCGGGGAAGTGTGTCGCCGTGGGCAAGAACTGATCAAGCGCGGCATCGACCAGCGCGATCCTTTCCGCACGATAAGTTTTCAAATCAATCATTATTGATGCACTCGGCGTTCGGTCTGCTACTCAGCTCAGCAGACAATTCCTCAAAACGCAGCTCGGCGCCGCGCAGTTGTTCCCGGCAACGGCGCACGGCTTCAACCCCTTTTTCAAAACAGGACAGCGATTGGTCGAGGGTCAGCTCACCGCTTTCGAGTTTTGTCACCGCTGCATCGAGTTGCTGCAATGCCGCTTCAAAACTTGTCTTCTTGCTCAAAGTCATCTCCTGTAGAGGTTCGATTATCGCGTTCAGAGTGCCAGGAGTCAAGGTCTTTCCCGGTTCCAGAGCGCCAGTAACTCAAGCGGATCGACCAGCGCGCCGTGCAACCTGGCAGTCCAGTGCAAATGAGGCCCGGTCGACCTCCCGGTACTCCCCACCCGGCCGAGGGTGGTTGCCGGTGTCACGGTGGAACCGACCTGAACGGCAATCGATTCGAGGTGCGCATAAAGGGTGAAAAGCCCTTCACCGTGATCGACAACCACCGTATTGCCGGTATAAAAATATTCCGCCGTCAGCGCAACAATGCCGTCCAGGGCAGGATGCACGGGCGTACCTCGCGGACTGCGGAAATCGGTCCCGGAATGTGCTGATTTCGGTTCGCCGTTAAAAACCCGCCGCAGTCCAAACTGACTGCTGACCGGATTAGCGACCGGAAGTTGCAGCTTCGGCCACAGCGAAGCGCTGCGCTGACCGGCAAAAATTTCAGCCAGCACCGCCCGTTCCGCGGCAATCCGCCGCAACGTAGCGGGGTCTTGCGGACTGACCAGTGCGGGATCAACGGTCAGACGTTCTTCCGGTCGCCCGGCGTCACGCACGGTAATCCGCTGGCGGTTAAAGGTCGTCTGGCCGTGGCGATCGACCACCGCCACAGTGAGTGGATAGTCCCCCGCCAGCAACCCGACATCGACCCCGAGAACTCCGATTGCGCCCTCCTCAACCGGTTGCAGATAAAACACCCGGTCGGCGAAACGGGCAACGGCCGAAGACGGTTTTGCCCCTTGCCAGCGAATCATGGCCACGCCGCCGTTAACCGGCTGTTGCGGCGCAATAGTCAACTCTTGGCCCCACACCGGAGTCACCAGGAGGCTGAGCAGGATAATGACAAACAGTCGGTTCATGATTCAACCTCATCAATCGTCGCCGTCGCACGCCCCGCAGCAAAGCGCAGGGTGACGCTGTCGCCAGGCTGTAACCGGGAGGCATCGCGCACCCCGCGTCCCCCCTGTGCGGTGGTCACCAGCGCATAACCGCGCGCCAGGGTGGCCAGCGGCGACAGCTGATCAAGTCGCCCGCTCGCCTCGCGCAGACCGGCGGTGGCGTCGGCGGTTTGTCGTCGCGCCCCTTCCCGCAAGCGCAATACTGACATCCGCAGCTGTTCCACCCGCAGCCGCAAGGCGCTCTGCGGCTGTCGCAACCGTGACGTCAGGTCATTGAAACGCTCGCGCTGACGCTGTAACTTGCCCTCCAGCGACGCACTCAGACGCATCGTCAGTTGGTCCAGATGAGATTCAAGTTCGAGGCGACTTTTGCTGACCATTTCCGCAGCGGCACTCGGCGTCGGCGCGCGCAGGTCGGCGACAAAATCGGCGATGGTGTAATCGATTTCGTGACCAACCGCCGAGATCACCGGAATCTTCGAGGCGGCAATCGCGCGGGCAACACATTCTTCGTTAAACGCCCACAGATCTTCCAGTGAACCACCGCCGCGCCCGACGATCAGCACATCGGCCTGCGCGTGCCGGTTAAGGTCGGCAAGGGCCGCCACAATTTCCCCCGCCGCTGTCGCCCCTTGCACCGGCACCGAACGCAACAGCACGCGACCGCCGAAACCGCGGCGCCGCAGAATCTGCACAATATCCTGCAACGCCGCACCGGTCGCCGAGGTCACCACGCCGATGGTTTCCGGAAAGACCGGCAAGGGCCGTTTGCGCCCGGCACTAAACAATCCCTCAACGGCGAGTTTTTGCTTCAACTGTTCAAACGCCAGTTGCAGTCCCCCCACGCCGCGTGGTTCGAGTTCGTCGACAATCAACTGCAACTCACCCCGTTGCGGGTAGACCGATATGCGCCCCACACAAATCACTTCCATGCCATTTTCCGGCCGGAAGCGCAGCTGGCTGTTCTGTCCGCGAAACATCACACCACGCAACTGGGCACTGTCATCCTTGAGGCTGAAATACCAGTGGCCGGAAACCGGGCTGACAAAATTCGACAACTCTCCGGCTACCCGCACATTCATGAAATTCTCTTCGACCAGATCGCGCAGCAGTGCGTTCAGGCGGGAAACGGTCAACAGTGGTCGGGCTTCATTCAGCATCGGATTTCGATCGCGTTAAATAAGTTAAATATCCTGAATTTATTGACTTTTTATGCAGACAGGCCTATAAAACTTCCAGCATCCCGGAGGTCTCAATGGATCCTTATATTATTACCGTTGCCAGTGAAAAAGGCGGCGTCGGCAAAACCACCCTGGCCACCAATCTGGCGATCTATCTCAAGGCGCTGGCGGAAGATCTGCCGGTCACGCTGTTCAGCTTCGACAACCATTTCTCTGTCGATAAAATGTTCCGCATCGGGACTGGCAGCGGACATGGTACGGTGGCAGAGCTCTTCACCGGTCGCCGGATCGAGGAGCTCACCGAGCTCGGCCAGAACGGTGTAGAGTTTATTCCCTCCAACCGGCAGTTAAGCACCTTGCGCGACATGATTACCGGTGATCTGCTGGCGAGAACGCTTCAGCAGAGTCGCGGTGGTGGCGGTATCATCATCATTGACACCCGCCCCGATCTCGATATTTTTACCCAGAACGCCCTGCATGTTGCCGATCGCATCATTATTCCGGTCAAGGATACCGCTTCGCTGGAAAACAGCCGCTATATCGTCGATTTCGCCACAACTCACGGCGGGGGGCGCAAGACGGTGCGGATCCTTCCGTGTCTGGTCGACGCGCGCATCCATTTTGAGGGGCCGTTCAAAAACGCCCTGCAACTGCTGCGCGGTTATGCCATCAATCGCGGTTATCGCTGTTACGACGGGCATATTTCCAAAAGTTCCAAAGTCGAGTCACTCAACACCAACCCCGAGGGGCGTATTTTTCCGGTCATTCATCACGCCCGCAACACCGATGTGCATCTGCAGTTTGCTCATCTTGCCCGCCAGATTATTGCCGACATCAAGGACACTCCCGAGCGGCGCATCGGTCAACTGCGGTTGGCCGAGGAAGAGCAGCATCTGCGCCGTGACCATGCCCTGCAACAGCGCATCGGCGACCTGGTGCCGATCTGCCCGCTCTGCTCAGAGAAGATCGTCGACGACGGAGCAATCGCGGCGGTCGGCTACTTCTGGGTGGCGCATCACGAGCAAATCAGCGGCTATGCCCATGATGATTGCCTGGCCACTCTGTTGAGTCAAACTTTTTATCCGACCAGCAATCCCGGTGATGCGCTCCGGGAGCTTTTCCACGAAACGACCCGGCATGATCATTTTGTCCTGCAACGCACTCAGCGCAGCCGCAACTACCCTCAACAGGAGATGGCCTGTTACCGTTTCGACCCCGCCGGACGGTTACTGTCGCAGCGCACCACAGAGGACGCAGCGGTCCAGCAGTGGTTACGCCACTGCTTCGGTGGCAATCTGGAACGGGTCGCTGACGGGTTCATCTACATCAGCCATTGCGACACTGACCTGCCGGAGGAGGCCCTCTATCCGGAAGCGGAACTGGCGCGACGAGAACTGTTCAGGCGGATCGAAGCCCAGCTGCTCTGACTATCAGCGTAACAACAGAGCGGAAACCGGGACGAATTGCAGATCGCTGCTTTGCAGCAGTGGGATTTCCTGTTCCAGTGCCGCCAGTGTCTCCGGATAGGGGTGGCAAATCCCGATTGCGCGCCCGCGCCGCTTTGCCACCTCGACCAGTTTGCGCAATTCACGCACAATCGCATCAACTTCCGGCACATTGTCAAGGAAGACATCGCGCACCGCAGTCGGCACCCGGGCGCCGCGCGCGGTTTCCATCGCCAGTGAATTATGTGAAGTCAGGCTGTCAATAAAAAAAATGTTCTTGTCACGCAGATAATCGACCACCGTCCGCATCCCCTCGCGATCTTCGGTGAAACGCGACCCCATATGATTGTTCCCGCCGACCGCATATGGCACCTGAGCGACAAATTTATCCATCCGGGTGCGCAGTCCTTCAGCGGTCATGCCAACCATCAGCGCATCTGCTCCCGGATTTTTTTCCGGATAACCGTGCGGCTCCATCGGCAGATGAATCAACACCTCACGATTTTGCCCATGGGCCAGCTCAGCAACCCGTTGCGCATAAGTTTCCCCCGGCAAGATCGAAAAGCTCAAGTCGGTCTCCAGCGCCAGCAGTCGCCGGACAATCCGCACATCGCGTCCCAGATCATCGACAATCAGCGCAATCCGTGGACGCACTTTCGCGGTGGACGTCGACGCAGAAAATTCGAGGGCATAACGCAGTGCGTCGCCATCATAGAGATCAATCCGCCGCTTAACCTTGTCGCTGGCCACCCGGAATGTCTCCGCCAGGTGTTTCACCGCGACAGACAATGCCCGAAGTTGTTCCTGGTCGGGGAAAGGTGCCTCCAGGGTAAAGGTTTTTATCCCCTGCCGATCGCTAATACGTGGACTGCGCAGGTCAATCCCGAGATCCCAGAGGATCAGTTCCAGCGCGACCTGAAGCTCGGCGGGAGAGTTTTCCGGCGCGACCGGCGCGGGGATCACATCCTCGATGGTGCGCGGAGCTGGGCGCTCGTCATAATCCTGCACAGGCTGCCGCACCCACAACACCAGACCGGCCAGCAGAACAATCCCGATCAAAATCATTCCGCTGACGAAACGACCTCCGGCGGTAACCGAAGGCTGTTTCTTAACCGGAGGTTTTTTCTTTGACGGCTTTTTTTTATGAGTGGTCGCTGGTTTTTTGGTCGCCATGATACTGCTAAACGGAGAGCTCTTCGCCGCCAGAATGGTCGTTATTCAAAATGAATGAAACGCTCGTTGATGGAAAAAGTCATGCAGCGGGCTGCAGCCGATTCATGATGCGCCACCCTTTGAGCAGATCGAGGGCGCGCATCAATTGATAGTCTTTCCTTTCAGCTTCGGCGGGCTGAAACGTCGGCGAAGACGGTACCTGGGCATTTTTGTCCACACCATTGGCGGGGGCTTCTATATGTTGCCGCAGGTCGCGCTCGTGGATGAATTCCGGGTCTTGCACCTCTTTTACCTCGACGGTCATAACCTCGATATCAGGGGTGATTCCCCGCGCCTGAATCGATGTTCCGCTCGGCGTATAGTAGCGCGCCGTGGTCAAGCGCAGGGCCGCCTGATCCCCCAGCGGCATGATCGTCTGCACCGAGCCTTTACCGAAACTGCGCGTCCCCAGGATCACCGCCCGGTGGTGATCCTGCAACGCCCCGGCAACAATTTCCGCCGCACTGGCGCTGCCGCCATTGATCAGCAGCACCAGCGGATAGTTCGGCTCCGTCCCTTGCTGACGCGCAGTAAACTGCATCCTGCTGCTTGCGTCACGACCTTCGGTGTAAACGATCAACCCCCGCTCAAGAAACAGGTCTGAAACGGCGATCGCCTGATCCAGAAGCCCGCCCGGATTGTTGCGCAAATCGAGAATCAACCCTTTGATTTCACCGGCATTTTCCAACCGCAACTGTTCCAGTATCGCAGCCAGCTCGACACTGCTGCGTTCCTGAAACTGGGCCAGCCGCACGTAACCGAAACCATCTGCCAGGGTTTTTCCTTTAACACTTTTTAACTTGATAATTTCTCTGGTCAGCTTGAATTCACGCGGTACGGTAAACCCCGCACGCATGATCGTGATCGTGACGTCGGTGCCGGGGGCGCCCCGCATCAGGTTGACCGCCTCGTCCAGCCCCAAACCTTTGGTCACAGTGTCCTCTATCTTGAGAATCTGATCCCCGGCCTCCAGTCCGGCACGATCCGCCGGGGTATCTTCCAGTGGAGCGATGATCGTCAGGATGTCGTCACGCAACGAAATTTCGATGCCAAGTCCGCCAAATTCACCCTTGGTATCGATCTTCATTTCGCGGTACATCTCAGGCGGAAGAAAGCTGGAGTGGGGATCAAGGGTGGCAAGCATCCCGTTGACAGCCCCGCGCAGCAGATCCCCGGCCTTGACTTCGTCAACGTAATTATGTTCGATCAGGGTGAGCACATCGGTGAGCAGTTCCAGTTCCCGGTAGCGTTCATCCTCGGCGTGAGCACCCACGACAAATGCGATGAGCATTAGAATAACAATCGATAATTTGTAACCACGTATCAGCATGACGAATCCTTTTATTGATGCTCAGCGTTGCGCCTGCAACCATGGCTGCGGATCGATCGGCGCGCCCTGATGACGAATTTCGAAATAGCAGCGCTCCGTGCTCCGGGCAATTCGCTCCCCGACAACGACAGCCTCTCCAGCCGTTTTGAACAATTGCTCGGCGTGGGCATAGAGTGAATAGTAGCTATCGCCGTGATCGATGATCAACAACTTTCCAAAACCGCGAAAAGTGTCGGCAAAGACCACCTGGCCGGACCAGACAGCATGCACCGGCTGCCCGGCGGACACCGCAAACTCCAATCCATTACTGTTGGTCAGAACGCCATCTCCGGGGAGGGTGCGCATTCCGTATCCGTACTTGATCGGGGCAAAGACCGGCGACTTGAGGCGACCGCGTTGCCGCGCAAACTTCCCGGTGCCCGGAGTATACGTAGCACGGCGGGACGATTCAAGCTTTTTGACCAGCGCCCGCAACTGCTCCGCCTGCTGCCGCAGTTGCAACGCCGTCTGCCGCAAATTCACCCCCTTGCTCTCCAGCCGAAGTAAAGTTTCCTGTTGTATCTTTTCGGCATGGCGCAATTCGCGCTGTTCATCAAGCAACCGTGTACGGGTCCGTTGCTGCTCCGCTTCGAGTGATTTCAGCTGCGCGATTTCTCTTTCCAGCCGTTGCTGCCGTGTCCGGGTTTCGTTGAGCAGTTGCTGATCGCTGGCGGCAATCCGGCGCAAGAAAAATAAATCTTCCGCCACGGAATCGGCCGCTTCAGTACCGAACAGAATTGGCAAGACCCCGCTGTTCCCTTCCTTGTACATCACGATCAGCCGCTTCTGCAACAGTTCGCGGTGGGCATGCTGCTGTTTTTTCATTTTTTTGATCGCACTGTTCACAGTCGCAATTTCACTGGTGAGTTGCGCTGTCAGCCGTTTGAGCGCATTGATTTTTTGGCCGATGCGATCCTGCTCGGTCTGCAATTTTTCCAGTACGGCAAATATGTGCTGAACATCCCCCTGATTGTCACGCAGCGCCGCTTCCGCCTGCTGAAGTTGCTCGGCGATTGCAGCCAAACGACGCCGGGTGTCTTGCAGTTCGTCAGCCTTCACCTTAGGCAGGGCGATAACAAAACAAAGCAGCACTACGGTCCCGAGCAGGATACGCGTCGATGTTGAAATCATTTCCGCAGCAACCGCCGCAGCGCGAAGGAACTTCCCAGCAGGCCGAGAATCACCCCGCTGACGATCACCATCACCTGCCATTGCCAGGGAAGGAACAACACCTCACCGATCCCCAGCAAGCTATGCAAAACGCTCAGATTTGCCGCCAGCACGGTCTGGAAAAGAAGGGCGACGGACGCCAGCGCCAGGACCCCTCCACACCCGCCCTGGATCATCCCCTCAACCAGATAGGGCGTTTTCAGGTAGTAGGGAGACGCACCGACCAACGCCATGATTTCCAGTTCGTCACGACGGCTGTAGAGCGTCAGCCGGATGGTGTTGGCAACGATCAATACCGCAGCGCAAAGCAAAAAAATGCCCAGCGTACCACCCACCAGCTTGATCACTGCGGTCAGCGCACGAACCCGCTCCAGCCACTGGCGACCATAGCGCAAATCGGCGACCCGCGGATCATTGCGCAACCGCCCGGCCAGCGCATCGATCTCATCGGTGTTTTTAAAATCAGCAGCAACTTTGAGAACTAATGAGGCGGGAAGAAAATCTTCCGGCAAACCATCGAGCAGATCGGCCCGCCGACTCAAACGCGCGCGAAAATCGTTCATGGCTTGCGCCGGGGAGGTATAATCAACTGCGGCAACCCCCGGCAAACGGAGCATCTCCGTGCGCCACAAGTCAAGCTCAGCCGCATCCGGCACTTGTTGAAGGTAGGCGACCATGCGCACATCTTGCCGCCAGCGTTCGGCGACCTGCTGTCCATTGATGAGCAGCACAGCAAACAGGGCAACGATCCCGAGGGCAACGGCGATGCTTAAAATCGTCGCAAGACTTAATACCGGGGTCTGCCGCAGATTGCGCCACCCACGCACAAACGGATAGCTAACGGTCCTGATCATAACAGATGAGTGTCCGGGGGGATCACCCGACCATCGGCCAAGGCAATCTCACGGCGGGCGTAACGCCGCATCAGCAGCCGATCGTGCGAGGCCATCAGGATTGTCACCCCCTGTTCGTTGATGTGTGTAAAAAGCTTGAGAATATCGCGACTGGTCGCGGCATCAAGGTTGCCGGTCGGCTCGTCGGCCAGCACCAGGACAGGATCGACGACCAGCGCCCGCGCGATCGCCACCCGTTGCTGTTCACCACCGGACAGCTCCGGCGGGCGCCGTTGCAATTTGTCCTGCAAACCAACAAAGCGCAACTGCTCGTTCACCCGCGCTGCAATCTCGCGTCGCCCCACCCCCTGAACTTCGAGCGGCAAGCCGACATTTTCAAAAACAGTTCGAAACGGCAGCAACCGGAAGTCCTGAAAGACAATGCCGAGAGATCGCCGCAACAGCGAAAGACGTCGCTCCGTCATCCGCGTCACATTTTGACCATTGACGAGAATCTGGCCGCGTTGCACCGGCTGTGCGGCATAAACAAGTTGCAACAGGGTTGATTTCCCGGCTCCGGAAGGCCCGGTCAGGTAGGTGAATTCGCCTGTGGCGACCGTGAAAGAGATATCGTCAAGAACCGCGCTGTTGCCGGGATACGATTTGCACACATTGTAAAGCCGGACCATCGCTCACCACTCGCGGTAGGGCGTACCGTCCAGTCCCATCAGGTCGCTCCCACTGTGAACATCAAAGACCCCGCCGGGAACAACAGTCCCGTCCTCCATCGGCTCGGGAGGAACCTCCTCCCAAGTGTCAGCTGAGTTGGTAAACGGGTCTTTGGGCAACTGCCGCAGATAACGCTTTGCTACCAGATCGTCAAGGCTGTCGGGATATTTGGCATTGTCCGCGAAATACGCATCGATAGACGTACGCAACTGAAACAGATCCTCCATCAGCACCGTTTCACGCGCCTTGATCAAACTGCGCTGATAACTGGGGATCGCCAGACTGGTCAGCGTGCCGACGATCGTCATCACCACCGCCAGTTCAATCAGGGTGAATCCGCGTTGGCTGACAATGCGCAATCGACCTATTTTTTGCAGGAAAGTTCTCACCATGTATTGTAATACGTCCCGTCGAGGGCGACTCCGTCGCTTTGTGAGTAAATATCGTAAATGTCACCGCCGCCATAAACCCGGCTGTCCGGTTCATCGCTATAGGCGCGCAGTCCCCACCCCTGCTCATACTCATCAAAGGGATCGACCGGGATGCGGCGCAGATATTTGCGCTTGTACTCATACATCCCGCCCCACGATTCGCCGGTGAGCAGAGCTTCCAGTTCGCGCGGATAACCGGTTTCGTTGATAGCGCTGATAATTTTTTTCTCTTTGACGGCGCGGTCAAAATCCTCTTTGTATGCGTCAATCGCGGTGCGCACCTGACGTAGCCCACGGCGCAGCTCAATTTCCTTGGAACGCCGCACGCTCATCTCGGCCAACGGCATGACTGCCGCCGCCAGCACGGCAAGAATCACCATTGTTATCAGCATTTCGATCAGGGTCAAGCCGCGACAATTTTTCAGGGTCCGACCGGGACTCAAATCAACGCACCTCGATATTCAGCGGTGCCACTTCTGTCGTCAGTCGTGTGCCACCGGGATCACGAAAATTGATCCGATCAAAATTCAAGGTGGTGAGCCCCTGGGTCAACGCCCGGAATGTCGCCCGAAACAGCACTCCATCACCGGAAGCACCGCTGCCTCCGGCACCCTGTTTCGCACCGACAATGATGCGCCCGGCGCTGCGATCAGGACTGCTGGTAAAAATGGTCGTGGCACCCGCCTGCTTCAAAAAATCACCTTCGTCAAGACGCACAAACTCAAGCATTTCTGGATCATAGTCGACAAAGAGCGGTGCACTGAATAACTGCCCGACCCCGGAAAGGACCGCGTCAACCGTGAACGTATCCCCCTGTTTGACCAGTGTTGCCCCGTTCCACGCCAGTCGCCCCCCGGCGGGAAGCGGCGGAATATCAAGTGGCGGGACGTTGACCACTTCCACCGGCGGGGCAATGTCGGGCATGGCAGTGTGCGGCATGCCGCCCGGCAGTTGCTGCATAGCCGTCATTGCGTCCATGCCGGGCAGGGTGGAAATTTGTTCGGTCGAGGTGTGATCTTCCGGCGCAGCGATAGGCTCTAGCGCACGTTGCCCCCCGGCGTCAGCCGCTTGTGCAGGGACCGGAATTTGCGGCGGCTCGTTGACTGCTGCCGTCAGCTCTTTGGCAAAAGAAGAAAAACGCGCACCGGCCTTGAGTTGATCCTCGCCCCCCGACCAGATGCTGGCAACATCGGCATCGGGAATGTTTAACTTTCGGACAATGTGTGGTGTAATCGAAAGAAGAATTTCGCGTTTGTTCTTGTCGCGTGAATATCCGGTGAACAGATCCCCCAACAAAGGAATGTCGCCAAGGAAAGGGATCGTCGACTTGCTCTGGTTGTTGTTGTCGCGGATCAAGCCGCCAATGATCGTCTGTTCGCCATCTTTTAATGTCAAGGCGGTCTGCGCATTGGTCGTGGTGATCGTCAAGGCTATCGAGCCATTGTTGGTTTGGGTCCGGTCAGAGACACTACTCACTTCAAGGGTTATCTTGGTAATGACGGTATTATCAAGCTGCACGGTCGGTTCAACATCCAGCTTGACCCCGACATCGACATACTGAATATTTTCTGTAACATTATCCCCGGAGGTCGTGACGGTGATCACCGGTTCACGCGTACCAACGTGAACCTTGGCCTTTTCCTTGTTTCTGACCCGAATTTGGGGATTGGCGAGGATTTCGCTGTCAGTTTTGGTTTTTGCCAAATCAAACGATGCACTGGGCAGGCCGTAAAGAAAATCGATCCCTCTTAAATCACGCAGCGATTCCAGCACAACGGGACCAATCGCGTTGGTCGTGACGGGACCTGTGCCGCCCGTCGTTGTGGTCAGCGCTCTGCTACTGTTGATCCCGACCTGAAGTGAGTAGTCACTCAGCTTCGGACCGATTTTCAACCCGTCCCCATGACTGATTTCGACCAGCTCCAGATCGAATATGACCTCGGCATCCTGGCGATCCGCCGCCTCCAGTAACTGTTTGGCCAGTTTGATCACTTCCGGAGTATCGCGTATTACCAGTGCGTTGAGTTCTTCATGCACATAAACTTTACGCAATTGCAGCATCGTCCGCAGCAGGTTGACCGCTTTTTTGGCGTCGATATTCGACAGATAGAAGGTCTGGATCACCTGATCTTCATATTGCTTGGCTTTTTCCTTGGAGAGCGGGTAGATAATAATCGATTTTGAATTGAGAATTTTCTTGTCGAGTTTGTTCATGTTCAGCAGCAGTTCCAGCGCCTGGCCGAAGGTGCCGTTTTCAAGCAGAATAGAGATTTTCTCCGAACGGATCTCGCCGTCAAAAATAAAGTTGATCCCCGACAATTGCGACAGAATATTGAACACATCCTTCAGGTCGGCATCCTTGAATTTGAGTGTGATCGGCTCATCGGAAGCAACCTCCAGCTCGACCCCGTCAATCAGCGTGCGCCCCTCGCTGCGGATTTGATCGTTCAGGGCCAGCGCGTCGGCCTGGTCAGGGTTAACCTTGAGAATCTCGTCGATGACTCGTTGCGCCTGCGGCAAACGCCGCTCTCGATAAAAAGCCCGCGCCTCATCCAGGCGGTTTTTCATCTCCAGCCGCTTACGAATCTTGTTCAGTTCATAACCAGCGACATCGAGTCCGGGGTCATAGCTTAGCGCCCGTTCCAGCTCGCCTGCAGCTTCGGCATATTGTTCTTCGTCGGTCAACCCCCGCGCCTGCTTCAGGTGGTGTTGCGCCGCCTCGGCGCGAGCGGTAAGCAGGGAGATACGGTATTCATGCTTGCCCGGATCTTCTTCGACGGCGGTGGTGAATTCATCGACGGCAGCGGCGTAGTCGTGGTGCAGCAATGCATCTTCACCGCGACTGAAGGCACGTTTCCCGGCACAGCCGGTTGTCATCGACAAAATCAGCACAATGAGAAGCCAGGTAAATGTTCTGTTAGTCATGCGAAATCCCTTTGGGAAAGTTGATCAATACTGGCGGCACGTCGGTATGCGCCGGGACCTCTGCGTCAACCGGCACCTCTTCCGCATCGACCGGGGACGTGCTGTCCGGCGCTGGCTCAATCACGGTCGGATGCGGGTACGGCACCACGGCAGGCTGCGAAACTGGCGGTGAAACAGCGGCGGGGTGATACCTTGCTGCACCCGGCAGTGTCGTTGCGGAAGGTATCTCATCCGGCACCAGCGGCGCTTGCTCAACCAATGAAACACTGATGAAACTCCCGCTGATGTGATCCGAAATTATCATTTTGTCGACAGTGATGGTTTGCACTTCAAAGCGTGACTGATCGCCGAAACGGTCTCCCTGCTTGACGATAAAAATTTCACCGGCGGCGGTCAGAAATACCGATTGCTGAAACTTTTTTTTAAGATAACCGAGAAAGGTAAATTGTGCCAACTGCGTCCGCACGACCTCGGCCACCGGCGCGGCGGATATTTCATCCGCCACCGGTTCAGGTGCGGGCGTGGCGACAACCTCCGGCTCAGGTGGCGGGGGGGGCGGCGGGGGCGGAGCACTGGCAGCAACCTTGCCGGTGAAAAGATCGCGTTTGATTCCGGAATATTTGCCCGTTTCATGTGTCAGCAAATCAACCCGCAGGCGTCCTTCGTAGAGACGCGCGACCTCTGCTGACGATTTATTTTCAGCACGGACGACTTTCTTGTCAGGCACCGGTGGTGCTTTTTCAAGACGTGGGGTCTCCAGCCAGGCATACACCAGTGACAGCATAAAAATAATGACGGCAATAACCATCAGCCGCTGGGAACGGGTCATGATTCCTCCGCCTTGAAGTAGGTGGTTAACTTCAAGCGCAAAGCACCGTCGCCGTCAGCACCGCCACTCAAGCCCAGGCTGTCGATGGTTATCAAGCGTCGCGACATTTCCAGTGAATACAGAAAACGTTTCACCTGGGCATAAGAACCTTGCAATGAAAATTGCAGCGAATAGGCAAGAATCCCGCTTTCCTCGATGATTTCAGTCTGATAGTTGATCGAGGCGAGGTTAAGTCCAGTCGCGGCGGCAAGGGTGTCCAGCTCACCGATCAGTTCAGAAAACTCCTGCTCCTGGGGAAGTATTTCGTCAAAGAGACGAAAATCCTCCAGATTGCGTTGAAACTCGGCAGCCGGGCCCTGATTTCTGGCCCGCCCGGCCTGTTCCAGACGAACCTCCGCCTGGCGTTGTAAATAGTTTTTTTCGAGCGTTGCCAGGCGGGGGATCGCTACTAGATGACGATAGCCGAGGATGCCGACCAACAATGGTGCCGCGATCAACAGCATTATTATCAGCGGTTTCTGGGTGCGCCACAGCAACTGAAAACTCGCCGCCACAATCATAAAATTTCTTTCCAAATCATACTGAGAGTAAACTGGACTTGCGTCGCTTCACTTTGCCCCTTACCCCCCTTAACCCGTGACTGACTCGCTAAACGCACATCAAAGAAGAATTCACTGCCCAGCAAACGGTCGAGGAGAAGCTGAAGGGTCGAAACATCCCGGGACCTGCCACTGATATTGATAACCCCGTCCTTAAGGTGTGGTGTAATCGAACTGAGGCTGACTCCTTCAGGCAAAATCGCTTCCAACCGGTCAAGCAGGGCCGTCCACCGAAAGGCATCTTCTTCCAGTAATCGGTTTGCCAAAACGATCCGCTGCCGTTGCTGCACAAGTGCCTCTGCCGAATAGCTGACCTGCGGCACGACCGGGGCCTGTTCCGCTGTCTGCCCCGGCGATTCTTCCAACGCAGAAAAACGCTCAACCAGTTGCCTGGTGCGATTATTTTCAGCCGCCAGCCCGATCAGGTTGTTGACCAGAAAAACCCCCAGAAGAACCAGCAACAGCGTCCCCCCGGCAGTCAGTGCCCGCCGGTTCGGGTAAGATTTAGTGGCCAGATTAATAGCAAGCTTCATGGTTTATAATAATCTTTCAGCCGCACCGATAGCTGCCGTCAAACGCAACGCGTCGTCTTTACCGAAACTGCTTGCGAAATTCGCCAGGCGATCAATTCTGGGGTCAAGAAGGACGATATCACGCTCAAAAACCGCTTGTAATCCGGTGATGTAATCATCAACGTCGACTGGCTCAATGTGGGCAAAAACCGTTGCCCGCCGCAACATGTGAAATTGCTCCCGCAAACCAACGATGGAGCGATTCACTTCCTGAAATACCCGATCGGGGTGTGCAGCCAGATACTTGACGCGGCAAAAAGTCAGGCACTTTTCGTGAAAGAAACTGATGATCAGATTGTCATTTTCGACCCCGATAAAAATAAAATCTTCCCCCAGGTCAAAGCGTCGCTGGACATAATAGTTAAAGAGCGCCAGGGCGTGCAGTTCAATCTGTACCGGCTGCAAACCGGCATCCTCCAGCACCTCTTCATATTGCTCGACCACCGCCTTGCTTAACAACCCGACCAGAACGCTGGATCGACCACTTTCCTCTTTGCGCAACGTCTGAAAATCGAGTTGCAACTCGCCGAGTTCCGCAGGCAGTTTTTTTTTCATCTGCCAGCGCAGAATTTCCCGCCCTTCAGCATGGCTTTTAAACGAAGTTTCAATCTCGGTCAACAGCAGCCGACCGGCGAGGTCCGGCAAGGACAGCGCAACCCGCTCCTCCCCTCCCGCCAGCCCATCAAAAAGATCCCGCAGATCACTGACCAGACCGGAGCGATTAATGATGTTGAGTTTATGGGGAGAAACTGTCAAACGTCCTGGCGCCAACGACAAAAATTTTCCGCCGCTCAGTGCCACACTTTTGCCGGCACGACGCAAGGAGACGGCACGCAACTCATAACCAGTTACATCCAGCCCCAGATAAGTTCTTCGCAACATATTCCTACTCGACAAAAGTCACCCGATCGATCTCCGGTAACGACGTTATCCCGGCCACCAGCTTTTCCACCGCCGAATCACGCAGGAAGACGGTCCCCGATTCACGCGCCACCTGTTTTAATCGCGCTACCGGCTCGCGGGTCATGATCAGCTCGCGCAAATGATCATCGAGCACCAGCAGCTCCACGATCGCACTCCGCCCCCGATACCCGGATCCATTACATTCCTTGCACCCCTCCCCCTCATAGAGAGGCAGATCGCGAAAGGTTGTGTAATCGAGCCGTGATTCTTCGAGACGCTCACGCGAATACTCAACCCGCTTTCGACAGTGGGGACACAACTTGCGCACCAGCCGCTGCGCGATGACACAATTGAGACAGGAGACAAAATTATACGGATCAATCCCCATATGCATGAAACGTCCCAGCACATCAAAAACATTGTTCGCATGGACCGTGGTAAAAACCAGGTGACCCGTCAAGGCTGACTGGACCGCAATTTGTGCCGTTTCCGGGTCACGGATCTCGCCGACCATGATCTTGTCCGGATCATGCCGCAAGATGGAACGCAAGCCACGCGCGAAGGTCAACCCTTTCTTTTCATTGACCGGAATCTGTACCACCCCGGCAACCTGATATTCGACCGGATCCTCAATGGTGATAATCTTTTCCTGATCACTTTTGATTTCACTGAGAGCAGCATAGAGACTGGTGGTTTTACCGCTCCCCGTCGGACCGGTGACCAGAATCATGCCGTAAGGCTCACGGATCAGCCGGCGGAAACGCTTCAGTTCACGCTCAGGGAAACCCAGCACTTCCAGCGTCAACCCTTTCAGATCGGAGGCAATCGACTCTTTATCGAGAATCCGGATAACGGCGTCTTCACCAAAAACACTGGGCATGATCGACACCCGGAAATCGATCGATTTACTCCCCAGACGAACCTTGAAACGCCCGTCCTGGGGGATTCGTCGCTCAGAGATGTCAAGTTCACTCATCACCTTGATCCGCGAAATAATCGGCCCCTGAAAGCGGCTGTCGAGAGTCTCGGTCGCCCGATAGAGCACCCCGTCGATCCGGTATTTGATCACCACACCTTGCGGTGTCGATTCAATATGAATATCACTGGCGCGTTTTTTCAGTGCATCGTAAAGGGTCGAATCGATCAGGCGAATAATCGGGCTGGCGTCGTCGGCGAGCTTTTCCAGAGAAAGGACTTCATCCCCCTTGTCACTTTCCTTGACCAGTTGCAGTTTGAAATCTTCCGAAACTTCCTGCAGCACACGATTGGAGGTATCACCCTTTTCAAGGAGCTGATGAATCCGGCTGGCAGAACCGACCTTGAGAATAAGTGGTTCCCCCAACAGAAGTTCAAGATCGTCGAGATTTTCAACGTCAGTTGGATTGGCAACAGCAACAACCAGCCCCTTATCGGTGCGTTTAATCGGCATGAAACCGAATCGCTGTGGCGCTCCGGAGGGTAACGATTCGAGGAGCGCGGCTTCCGGCAGAAAAAACTCCAGATCAACATATTCCAGCCCATATTGGCTGGCAATGGCCTGCGCCAGGGTTTCATCGCTGAACAGCCCTTCCTGGACACCGGTTTGGCCGAAATTGGTTCCGGAAATCTTTTTCTTGGCCAGCAGGAGATCAACCTCGGAGGGCGTCAATGTCCCCATCTCAACGAGAATTTCTCCTAATTTTTTTCGTTGAAAACTCACCTGCTTACCTCACTCATCATCCGGCGGTCCCGGCAAGCTGGAAGATCGGAATATACATGGCAACAATAATTCCTCCCACCACCACCCCCATCGTCAACATCAGGATCGGCTCAATCAACGTTGTCAGCCGATCGAGACGTTGTTCGACTTCCGCTTCATAATAATCGGCCACTTCGCTCAGCATCAACTCCAGTGAACCACCGGCTTCACCGACCGCCAGCATGCGTAGCGCAATCAACGGAACAAATCCGGTCCGTTCCAGCGCAACGGAAAACTCCCCGCCTTCCTCAACCTGGCGGGTCGCAACCTTCAGTTTTTCTTCGAGGATCCGGTTATTCAACGCGCCGCGTGACATCTGCATTGACTGCACCAGCGGAACACCGCTGGCCAATGTCGTTTCCAGTGTTCGACAAAAATTGGAAAGCGCATAATCAGCGAATAATTTACCAAAAAAGAACAATTTGAGTTTTATTTTGTCACGCAGCAACATGCCGTTAGCGCTGCGCAAGTAAATCCGTCCTCCCCAGATCGCGGCAAGCAGCAGTGGCAGCCAAAAGATCACGCTGCCAGCCAAACCATGCGCCACCGTGATCAACACCCGCGTCAAAAACGGCAGTTTCATGTTGGCGTCAGCGAACACCCGTGAAAAGGTCGGAATCACGTAAAGCATCAGGAACAGGACCACGCCACACACCGCGCCCATCAACAACAGCGGATAAAAACTCTCTTTGCGCACCTTGGCCTTGAGCGACTCGACACGTTTCTGATACTCGATGTGGCGCTTCAGCATGACCGGCAAATCGCCGGTGCGTTCTCCTGCCCGCAGTGCGGCAATATAAAGGTTGGAAAATATGTGCGGATATTTTTCGAAAGCTTCTGACAAGGACGCTCCGCCCTTGATGCTTTCGCGAATATCCTGAAGGGCCTCAAGCAGTGCCCCCGCCTCCATGCGCTCAATCAACGTGTCGAGTGCCTGCAGAATCGGCAATCCGGAACGCAACAGGGCAATCAGTTCCTGATTGAGCGTCAACAGGCGTCGTCCGCTCACCCTGGTGTGTGTTCCGTGTGAAAATAAATTCAGTGACCGGTTGCTGATCCGGAAAACAAAGAACCCCTGTTCTTGGAGACTTTCACGCAATACCTCGCGATCAGCGGCATCGAAATCTTTTTCGAGCACCCGTCCGTCAGCAGTTCCTATTTTACAACGAAAGCTTGGCATAATTGCGCATAGTAGCATGGAGAAAAACATATTTAAATTAAAAAGGGCCGACGCAAAACGTCGACCCTTGCAGCCACAAGAATGAATAAAATCAGTATGTTCTTGGATTATGTTCGACACCATGACAGACCAGGGTGCAACTGCCATGAAAGGCGGCAACGCCTTCGGCTTTGTATTCCCGCTTGCCTTCTTTGGTCGGTTCAACCACCGCTTGATTAAAAGTCAACAGGTAAGGATTCATCGTACTGCCATGGGCATCATGACAGGTATAACAGCTGGTGCCGGGTTGATCCGGACTGAACCCCTGAATGTGCTTTTGATGCAAGGAAAAACTTTCATTGGACAAGATACTGCCCCGATCGTGACAGGTGTAACACAGGGCATAAGCAAAGGCGCTTTCCGGGTAACCATCCTCTGTCTCGTAGTTCCGTTTCAGCAAACCACGGTAAATTGAACCGTGCGGTCCGCCGGGAGCGTCAGGCTCATCGCTGCCATGGCAGTCGGAACAACTGATTATCGAAATATCGGCAGGTTTGTTTTTCCGTGCGGCGTAAGGCTGCAGAAGACTGACAACGAATTCACGCTTCCCTTCCCCCTCGACCGGATGAAAGGAGGGGTTCGTGGTTTTGAATTCATTATGCTTATCGGTTGAAAAAGCGGGCAGATTCGCACTGAACGAATGACACAGGTAGCACAGCTCATATTCCTGCTCGATTTGTGACACCAGATTGCCAACGCGTTTCCCCTTGATCCCGCCGAACGGCGTTTCAATATCGGTCGAATGTGATTCGTGACAATCGACACATTCCGCATGGCGGGGGGCGTTGACTTCTTCCTCGGGAAGAAGTTCGTTACTGCGGTGAGCACCACGCACCGACAGAACCGGATGAGCATAGGGTTTACGCACCTCGGCATCAATATCAGCAAGATAACCAACCGCGCGCTCTTTCAAATAACCGCGTTTGACCATAATGTCGCGCCGCTCGGCAGTACCGTGACAATCGAGACAGACCCCTTCCTCACCACTGATAACCATGGTCATGCCCCGGTGACAGGCGCGGCATGATTTTGACATCAGGGAGCGATCACCGTGGACCCCTTGCAGCTTGCTCTGGGCAAAAGAAGTGCCCCCCGGCCAGCATAAGAAAAGACTGAACGCAGCAAGCAGGATGATACAGGATCGTTTTATAATAAACATGTCACATCCCATGGGGGTCACTTGCCGGGGGCGGATTATAATCTGCCACATGGCAGGCATTGCAAATCGCGTCATATTCCGTCGCTTCATTCAACCCGGCCCCGCGCCAGAAAGGCAAATCATACGCCCCACCGGCACCGTAGGGTGCCCGGCGAGCCCCGTCAGCGAGATCGGAATTGAAGTGCGGATCATGACAGGTGGTACACTGCATGCGCTGCTGACCGTCAAGATAAGGGGAATTGAATTGGTATCCTGCCCCCAGCGCCGTGACCACCGACGAATTGTAGACAAACGAGATCGGGTGCGTATTCCCTAAAGAAACGTCATCAAAAATCATTTGCGGATTTGTAATATAGTCGCTATTTAAAGACATGGTGATAAACATATCGTTCACCATGGTGCCGATGGCGGTAGCACCGTCATGACACGACAGACACAGCTTGCTCGCACCGTTCGGATATTCGCCGCCATTATCATAATCGGCCAGAGCCCTGGTTGCGGGAGTATCGCGAATCTGAATCGTTGATGCGGAATTATAGACGGGGAAAGACCCCATCAAAAGCGGGTCGGGACGCCCCCATAACGGTGTATCTGGCGTCGCACCATGCGGGGTATGGCAGAACACACAGATGCGTGTTTCGTTGGGATCACCGGTGTCGGCTGCTTTAATCGCAGCTTGACTCATATTTGACAGGTTGTGCGGGTTGGGGTTCACCCCATCATTTTCCCCCAGATAGAGGGGAGCAGAGGCTGCAAATGCCGCAGCAGAAAAAAAACTGCAAAATAAAAGTAGAATAAAAAAGCGAATAATCACTGTAGGCTGGTCCTGACAAAAAAGAATTCTACATGTAACTTCCAATAAGCACACGATAAGCCAAGCAGATGCTATCTGCTAACCAAGACCAATGTGCAAAAAATGCGCCATTTTATAAAGATGCCTAATCGGTTAAATAGGTAAAAATCTGGATACGCTGATTGTAACTGTCGACAACGTAAAGCCGGTTATGGCGATCAATAAAAAGTCCGGCAGGAAGCGAAAACTCGCCACGTTCGGTCCCTGTTTTACCGAACGCAAGTAACAATTGCCCCTCCTGATTGAAGATCTGCACATTATCCAGCAGCGCGTCAGCGACATAGAGATGCCGTTCACTATCGATCGCAACTCCGCGAGGTCGCGCAAAGCTGCCCGGCACATCACCGATTTTTCCGAATACACTTAAAGACTTGCCAACTTCATCAAACTTTTCAACCCGAAAGTTCATCGAATCTGTAACATAGAGTTGTTGCTCTGTATCAACCGCCAAGTGGACGGGAGAGTTAAAGCCATGCTCAGGGGCCGCCTGACCTTTGATAACCCCAAGAAAGCTGCCATCGGCAGCGAATTTAACCACCTGATGGCGCGTAACATCGGCAACATAAAGGGTTGAATCTGCATCGAACGCCACCCCCCCCGGTCGCCCGTAACCACCTTCCGGAACCCGTTCGCCAAGCAGGGTGCCGTCAGGGGTAAAAACAAAGACGGTATTCAGAGCAGAATCCGCAACCGACAAAATATCTTTAACCGGATCGTAACTGATTCCGGTCGGAGACATCAAATACCGCCCGGACAAAACTTGCAAGATAGAGACTTTTTCCCGACGCAAATCGAAACAAAAAATAGTTCGCTGCGGGGGGTCAGTGACCCAAACCCTTCCATCACCGTCGGCCGCCACACCGAACGGCACGGAAAGTGCGAAATTCTTGTCTTTTTCCCCGCTTAACCAGCGAAAAAACGTGGTTCCAACATTATTGGACGAGAAATCAGCCGACCCGTGCAATGAACGCAGGTATTTTATGCGCGGTTGCGCGGGGGGGACAGGCCAGACCAGTTCAGGAGAATCACCACGCCAACGAACCGGCTGCTCCGAGCGAAGAACACAGGAAGACGACAAAAGAAGTAGTGCCGTCGCTGATATGGCTAAAAATGAACGGTGCATCTATGCGCGGGTCACTCAAGAAAAACTTCGGCAGTGTATTTTTCTTTCAAAGAGTTCATCCAATCAGCATAGAGTTGATCGCGAAGCTTTTTTTTCATTTCCATCAGGATACTGGTTTTAACTTCGTCATATTCCAACTGGCGAGGTGGGTTCTTTTCCGTCAACTTAATAATATGATAGCCGTAAAGGGACTCAACAATGTCAGAAATTTCACCGACCTTGAGTTTTTTGGCCGCATCTTCAAAAACCTGAACGGTCTGACCTTCATGGAACAGACCGATGTCGCCGCCGACCATCTTGGAACGATCATCGGAATTGTAATAGGCAAGATTGTAGAAATCTTCACCCTGTTTGGCACGCGCCAGCAACTCTTCAGCTCTGGTCCACAATGCAGCGCGCTCCTCCTTGTTTGAAGCGGGATCAATCTTGATCAGAATATGACTGGCGCGAAATTGCTGAGGGCGAAAAAAGGCATGCTTCCGACTCTCATAGGCATTACGAATGGCGCTCTCATCAATTTCTATCTTGTCGTCGACATTGATTTTTTCTGCTTTTTCAGCCAGCAACTGTCGATAGAGAGAGGCCCTGTACCCTGACGGTTTTTCTTCACCAAAGGCGGTGGAAAATTCTTTTTCAGAAGGAAATTTGTTGCGCAAAGCGGCCATTTTTGACTGAACAGCTTCATTTTCAACCGAAACCTCAAGATCCAGGGCAGCACGAACTTTATAAGCACTCTCAATCAGGGCATCAAGGGCTTCCTGGCGAATTTTCTTCACTTTATCCGCAGAGATTCCAGAATGAAACGAGCTGCGCAGTGGAACAATCTTCTGGACCGCTCTGTCCAATTCGTAAATTGTCACCGGGATTCCACCTACTTTTGCAACAACCCCGGCAGATGGCGCGGCACAAACAAGGGCAGGAAAGGTAAAAAACGCGAAAACAATCGATGCAACAGTAACGTGAATGAGTTTCATCCGTTTCTCCTGGTGAGACGTAAAGTTTGCCATCCAAAAATTTGCAGGCGACATATTAAAAGGGCGGCTCGTTCGAGCCGCCCTTTTAAAGTTGAATGGCGGGGCTGACGGGACTCGAACCCGCGACCTCCGGCGTGACAGGCCGGCGTTGTAACCGACTCTACTACAGCCCCAGACGGAGTGAAGATAATGCATCACAGCGATTTTTAAATGGTGGGCGAAACAGGGCTCGAACCTGTGACCCTCGGCTTGTAAGGCCGATGCTCTCCCAGCTGAGCTATTCGCCCTGAAAATAATGGCGGGGCTGACGGGACTTGAACCCGCGACCTCCGGCGTGACAGGCCGGCGTTGTAACCGACTCTACTACAGCCCCGCAAAACACGAAAACAGGAAACCAGCTGCTACCTCAAGACGAAGCACTGCAGCTTCTGTTTCCTGTTACCGTTCTTAACCTGCGGAAAGCAAGGATTTAGTTTACTGCGTCCTTGAGTGCTTTGCCCGCTTTGAATTTTGGCGACTTGGCTGCCGGGATGTTGATTTTTTCGCCAGTCTGGGGATTCTGCCCAGTCCGTGCAGCACGTGCACCAACACTGAACGTACCGAACCCAACCAAAGAAACCTTGTCTCCAGCTTTCAACGCTTCACTCACAACGTCAGTAAAAGACTTTAACGCTTTCTCAGCTTCAACCTTGGTCAAACCTGTTTTTTCAGCCATTGCATTGATCATATCTGCCTTGGTCACAACATACCTCCGTGCATAAATAAGAGTAACAGACTGTTTCGAAGCGAGGTTAGATATAGCAGAACCCCTATCCGAGTGCAAGAAAATATTTACACAAAAACGGCTTAATGACGCATTTGTGTCGCTGCGGTCCCCACGACCTTGCGCTCAATATTTTCCCCGCCAGAAATCGCGGCAACGCCGAAAGCGTACACCAGCACTTCGTCCATATGGGCGACAGGAATTATTTCCAGTGCATTACGAATCGACGCGGGCACATCAAGTAAATTTTTCTTGTTATCGTCTGGAATCAGTACGCGTTTCATTCCGGCGCGTTTTGCCGCCAGTAATTTTTCCTTTAAACCGCCGATCGCCATGACCCGACCACGCAAGGTGATTTCACCCGTCATCGCCAGCTCGCGATCAACAGTCTGTCCAATCAGCGCCGAAGTCAAAGCTGTCGCCATTGTAATCCCGGCGGATGGTCCATCTTTTGGCGTCGCGCCATCCGGCACATGAATATGGAGATCGATTTTCTGGTAAAAGTCCTGCTCCAGCGACAGCTCGCGCCAACGGGAACGCACATAACTCATCGCCGCCTGAGCGGATTCACGCATGATTTCCCCCAGTTTCCCGGTGACGGTCAACTTTCCCTGCCCCGACAAGACGGCTGTTTCAATCAACAGAACATCGCCGCCCACTTCTGTCCAGGCCAGCCCGGTGGCAATCCCGACCCGTTCTTCTTCTTCGGCGACCCCATACGAGTAGCGTCTTACCCCCAGATACTTCGCAATCTGGCGCGTCCCGACAGTGAAATTTTGATCTTTACTCGCTCGCCGCACGACTTCACGTGCGCACTTGCGACAGACTGCAGCAAGTGCGCGTTCCAGATTGCGCACACCGGCTTCGCGGGTATAGTAACGAATAATTTCGTAGAGTGCCCCGTCAGTAAAGCTCGCCTGGTCAGGTGACAGGCCATGGACTTCAAGCTGCTTGGCGATCAGATAGCGCCGGGCAATATGCAGTTTTTCCTCTTCGGTGTACCCCTCGATATGAATAATCTCCATACGATCACGTAACGGCGCGGGGATCCCGTGAAGCGAGTTGGCGGTAGCCACAAACATGACGCTCGACAGGTCGTAATCAACATCCAGAAAGTGATCGCCGAAAGCATGGTTTTGCTCCGGATCGAGAACTTCCAGTAACGCGGACGACGGGTCACCGCGAAAATCGGTACTCATTTTGTCAATCTCATCAAGGAGAAAAACCGGATTTTTTACGCCGACCTTACGCAGCCCTTGCATAATCTTGCCAGGCATCGCGCCGATATAGGTCCGTCGATGCCCGCGAATCTCCGCTTCATCCCGCACGCCACCAAGAGACATGCGAATAAATTTGCGGGTCATAGCGCTGGCGATAGAGCGCCCTAACGAGGTTTTACCCACCCCCGGAGGGCCCACCAGACAGAGAATCGGGCCCTTGATCTTGCCGACCAGAGACTGAACAGCAAGATACTCGATAATGCGTTCTTTAACTTTTTCGAGACCATAGTGGTCCGCTTCGAGAATCTGCTCCGCGATCTCGATATCGTGCCGGTCCTTGCTCCCCTTCTTCCACGGTAAAGCGACCAGCCAATCGATATAGTTGCGTACCACCGTCGCCTCGGCTGACATCGGCGACATCATTTTCAGTTTACGGAGTTCGCTCTGCGCCTTTTCGGTCGCCTCCTTCGACATCCGTTTCTTGTCAATCTTTTCTTCAAATTCGCGCAGCTCCTGCTTGAACTCATCCTTTTCGCCCAGTTCTTTCTGGATAGCCCGCATCTGTTCATTCAGGTAATATTCTTTTTGACTGCGCTCCATCTGACTTTTAACGCGTCCGCGAATTTTCTTCTCAATCTGCAGGATCTCAATCTCACGCTCCATCACTGCCAGCAAAGCCTCCAGGCGGTGGTGCGCGTCAAACGTCTCCAGCAGCTCTTGTTTATCGGCGATACGAATATTCAGATGGGCGGCAACCGAATCAGCCAAACGCCCCGGCTCATCAATCCCGTTGACCGATGCAAGGATTTCCGGCGGAGCTTTTTTACTCAAATTGATGTAAAGTTCGAAGGCATCCAGAACGCTCCGCTTGAGTGCTTCAGATTCGGAGGTATCTTCATCAACTTCTGCGTGCAGCTCAGCCGTGATATAAACAATTTCGTCACTCTCGTCAAACGCAGTAATCCGTCCCCGTTTTTGCCCCTCGACCAGGACCTTGACAGTGCCATCAGGGAGTTTTAACAACTGGATAATCTGCCCGATGGCCCCCACCGGATAGATATCATCCGCCACCGGATCATCTATTTTCGGATCCTTCTGCGTGGCCAGAAAAATCAGTTTGTCGTTTTCCATTGCCGCTTCAAGGGCCGCAACAGAACGTGGTCGACCGACGAAAAGCGGAGTAATCATGTAGGGGAAAATTACAATATCACGCAGGGGAAGGAGCGGATAACTCGCTGTTTCAGGCAGCAATATGGAGGTCATACGGTGTACTCCTTACAGAGAAACGGAGCGCGTGCGCCGCTTCGCAGGATCAGGCTGATTCGGCGCAGTCGTGAACGATGATCGGACGCGCTTTACGCAAGATCACTTCCTCGTTGATCACGACCTCTTTGACTCGATCCTGAGAAGGAATTTCGTACATGATATCAAGCATGGCGTTCTCCAGAATCGAACGCAGACCACGCGCGCCGGTTTTGCGCTTGAGTGCTTCACTGGCAACCGCGACCAAAGCGCTGTCAGTGAATTTGAGAGTCACTTTTTCCAATTCAAACAGGCGTTGATATTGCTTGACGAGAGCGTTTTTCGGCTCTTTGAGGATTTCGATAAGCGACTCTTCGTCAAGTTCACCAAGGGTCGCCACCACCGGCAGACGGCCAATAAATTCAGGGATCAATCCGTACTTGAGAAGATCAGCTGGTTCAAGTTCCTTGAGAACATCGCCAATCGGACGATCACCGCTCAACTTGACCTCGGCACCGAAGCCCATACTCTTGTTGCCGGTCCGTTGGGAGATGACCGTCTCCAGGCCCGAGAACGCGCCGCCGCAGATAAAGAGGATATTGGTGGTATCGACCTTGAGAAACTCCTGTTGCGGATGCTTGCGTCCCCCTTTCGGCGGAACGCTGGCGGTCGTGCCCTCAATGATCTTCAACAATGCCTGCTGAACACCTTCTCCGGACACATCTCGGGTGATCGAAGGCGAGTCGGTCTTGCGCGCAATCTTATCAACCTCATCAATATAAATAATGCCGCGTTGCGCCCGCTCCAGATCATAATCAGCGGCCTGAAGCAGATTGAGAATGATATTTTCAACATCTTCCCCGACATATCCGGCTTCAGTCAGATTGGTCGCGTCAGCAATTGCGAACGGAACATCAAGGACTTTTGCCAGGGTCTGTGCCAACAATGTTTTGCCACTGCCGGTCGGACCGAGGAGCAGAATATTACTCTTCTGAATTTCAACGTCACCACTCTTCGCAGAGTCATTGATGCGTTTGTAATGATTATAAACCGCAACGGAAAGAACCTTTTTCGCCCAGTCCTGTCCGATCACATACTCATCAAGCGTCTCCCTGATTTCTACCGGTTTCGGCAGGGACTCTTTTTCGGTGGCACTTTCGTCGAGTTTGCTTTCCTCGGCAATAATATCTTTGCACAGGTCAATACACTCGTCGCAGATATAGACCGAAGGTCCCGCTATCAGTTTTTTGACATCTTCCTGCGATTTCCCGCAAAAAGAACACGTTAATTGATCCGAACGATTTTCATCACGACTCACGCGTCTCTACTCCTGTTTTTTCGCAGATGTTTTGTTAGCAACGATCTGGTCAATGATACCATAATCTCTTGCCGCGGCACTACTCATGAAAAAATCGCGATCCGTGTCAGCGGAAATTTTTTCGATCGGCTGCCCGATGTGATCGGCGAGGACGCCATTGAGCGTTTCACGCATACGCAAAATTTCCTGAGCATGAATACTGATATCCGTCGCCTGCCCCTGAAACCCGCCAAGCGGCTGGTGGATCATGATCCGGGCATGCGGCAGGGCAAAACGTTTCCCGGCCGCTCCGGCGGCAAGCAGAACCGCCCCCATGCTTGCAGCTTGTCCGACACATATCGTCGATACCGGCGTACGCAGATACTGCATAGTATCGTAGATGGCCATCCCGGAAGTAACGATCCCTCCGGGGGAATTAATGTAGAGATGAATATCCTTGTCTGGATCTTCTGACTCAAGAAAGAGCAATTGGGCAATGATCAAATTAGAGAGGGAATCGTCGATTGCGCCACCTAAGAAAACAATCCGGTCTTTCAGCAGGCGCGAATAAATATCGTACGACCGCTCGCCCCGGCCAGTTTGCTCCACAACCATCGGGATCAAGTGCATGGTGTTACTCCTTAATGGCATCCTGCTTGGCGGCCAATTCGTCCTTCGTTACTTCCTTGATGTGCGCCTTTCCCAGAATCAGCTCAATGGCTTTTTCTTCAGCGATCTGCGCACTCAGGCCACGACGCGCCTCGGCGCTTGCGTAGTGCTTTTTAACCACATCAAGCGGCGCACCGGCCATTTCAGCCACTTTTGCCAGTTTTTCATCAAAATCACCATCAACGACCTCGATTTTTTCCTGACGAACAACGGCCTCCAGCAGCAAACTGCCCTGCACCTGCTTGACAGCTGCGTCACGATACATCTGGCGGAACGACGCGTCACTCATGCCGAGCATTTCCAGAGACATGCCCTGCTGTTTCATACGATTGCGGGTGTTGTCGAGCATGTAGTCCAGCTGTGAGTCGACCATCGCGACAGGAACTTCAATGTTGTTCCGCTCGACCAGCTTTGCCATCATTCTCTCGCGTAATTCACTGTTAATGCGATCAACTTCCTGCGCTGAGTAGATTTGTGTCAACTGCTGCCGCAATTCTTCAGCCGTCTCCATGCCGAAACCTTGAGCAAACTTATCGTCAAGTTTCGGCACGACCTTTTCATTAATCTCCTGCATGGTCACTTTAAAGGTCGCAGCTTTACCCGCCATCTCTTTATTTCCGTATTCTTCCGGAAAAGTCACCTCAACAATACGCTCTTCATGACGCTTCATGCCCTCAATCTGCTCTTCAAAACCGGGAATAAAGGTATTCGAACCAAGTTCCAGCTGGTGACCGGTCGCCGAACCACCAGCGAAGGGGACACCATCAATCGACCCGGAGAAATCAATGACCACAAAATCACCCTGGCGTGCTTTCTTCCGGGTTGTTGGCTCCATCGTTGCGCGTGATTCGAGCATTTCCTCCAGACGCGAGTCAACCGCCTGGTCATCACCAACGTAAACTTCCTTTTCCAGCTCAAAGCCGACATAGTCCCTGGCTTCAACTTCCGGCTTGATCTCGACCTCGGCAACGTAGGTAAACGCCTGACCCGGCGCAACTGTTGAACTTTCGGTAATCTGCGGATCGGACACCGCAAAGACCGCTTTTTCAACCAATGCCTGGGGATAAGACTCATTTATCAACTGTTGAAAAGCATCCGACTGAGCCTGCGCTGCATAGTTATTTTCCAGCACACGGCGCGGTACTTTCCCTGGTCGAAAACCTTTTACTTTGGCCTTTTTGGCAATTTTCTGATACGCCTTTTCAATTGCGGCATCAACCTGCTCAGTGGGCACCTCAAAAGACAACTTTTTCTTGACGCTGCTGATATCTTCAATCGTAACATTCATTGTCGCATGGCCTCTTTTCTCTTCAATTATCTTGCCTTCGTCCCAAAATGAAAGACCGCGGCCACCGGGGTCGCGGGAATATTTTGCTGGTGCGAGAGGGGGGACTCGAACCCCCACGGTTACCCGCTGGATCCTAAATCCAGTGCGTCTGCCAATTCCGCCACTCTCGCATTAGACACACCGGTAAAATTCTAGCACACCAAAAATTTGATGCTCTCGCAAAAACTCATGGGATGGCTAAGCGAAAATTTCGTCCTACAAGGCCTGGTGGTTTTTCAGGGGCGAAGACCTGCATCAGGTAGGTCGAGGTCCTGAAAAATCAGCGTAACGCAGCAGGGCGGACTTTTTGCGACGCCATCAAAAATTCAATAAACAACAAAGCCCGACTTTCCTTCGACTTATCCACGGCATTGCCGCTACAATCGCTCGGGGAAAGACGGGCCAGAATAATCAATTGGGGTGAGTGATGGGGCTCGAACCCACGACAACCGGAACCACAATCCGGAGCTCTGCCAACTGAGCTACACTCACCGCAAAATTGAAATCAGGATACTAACCAAAGGGCACCACATTGTCAACGGTAAAACCGCACCCGGCACCTTTAATACTGCAACAGGTGAAAATGGCGCGCCAGGAAGGACTTGAACCCTCGGCCCACGGCTTAGAAGGCCGTTGCTCTATCCAGCTGAGCTACTGGCGCGTATGGTCGGGGAGACAGGATTTGAACCTGCGACCCCCTGCTCCCAAGGCAGGTGCGCTACCAGGCTGCGCTACTCCCCGATTTTATCTCCATCCTGAGTTTGGGTCGCAATCAATACCATGAAAAATAGTGAAAAACAAGTTTTTTTAAACGCGCCATCCGCCACAAAAAAACAACCTCGGCAATGGCCTGTAAACCGTTAAAAAATCCCCGCCACAAGCTCAGCCCGCCATTCACGCAGCAACGTATCGAAGTCGAGTCCGTACTTTTCATAAACGGCGGTAACCGCAGTCACTCCATCAACACCGTCCCCCACCTTTTTCAGCAAGCGCTGCATTTCAAACCACTCAAACCGCCTCAATAAAAAATCGACAAGCGACCCACTCTGTTCGTAAGCCAGCAGGACCTGCCCCTCTGGTAAGGTAGTAAAAGGTTTTTCCAACTGTTCAAACGACAACAGCGTTCCGTTCTCAACCGCCTTTTGCAAAGTGCTCAACGGCTGTTTATAGCGCTGCCGTTCAGCCCATACAGCCAACCCCTCGTTCAGCCATGTCGGACAACGCCCCCGCGTCAGGTAGCGGATCACGACATGACAATATTCATGATAGAGCACTCCCTGCATCTTCGGCGTCATTTGGTCAACGCCGCCAACCGGAACCCGGATTTTCCCGTCATAAAGGCCGCCTGACCAATCCGGTGAACCGGTCAGATCAAAGAAATCCAGCCGTTTGTAAAGTAACACGTTTACCAATGTTTCCGGGTAAAAGTCAAACACGTAACCAAGCGTGTCGTACGCCCCTTCCAGAACATCAAGGACCTTGTCACCAACGACTCCATGGACCCCGTCATCATAGGTAATCAGAAAATGTGCGCCGTAATCGGTCGTCATTTTTTGCTCGGCATCGATGTCGCGCTGCACTTTAGCCAGCAACTTTCGTGCATTGTTCTCCGCGGGGTTTTGCTCAACAGCTTCGGTCATAATCTGTTGTGCCTCATAAAGTCGCCCCGTGGCATAATAAACCTCCCCGAGCACGATCAGCGACAGGACAGAATTGTCCCCCAACCTTCGAGCCGTCTTCAGCGCATCTTCCGCATTATCATGATGGCCAAGGTGATACCAGGAAACGCCCCGATAGAGGTAGAAACGACTATCCTCCGGCGCCAGCGCTGTGCCTTTATCAAAAAGAGCCAGCGCTCCCCGATAATCTCGCTCTTTGAGCCGTTCGGTCCCCGCGACAAGCAACGTCTCACGCAACTGTTCGCGTAGTTCGATATTTTGTGGCTGCTCGCGGACGGCGGTTTCAAGCCGTAATAACCCCGGAGCATCCGGGTGTTTCGCAACCGCCATCGCCGCCAGCGGGAGACCAGCCAGAAGAGAAAAAAAGCACAGGACGCGGATCAAAATCAACATCATGATACGTCTCCGGCGGTTATCTCCAGATCTTCGGCGCAATAGAGTCGGGTCGCGGCGACCACCGCAACCGGGATACAAAAGAATTGCAAAAGCGGGATGGTCAGTAACACCAGTACGCCGACAGAGAAACCTCCCATCAAGGCCTTACGTGATAATAGATACTGACGTTGCACCGCGAAGCCCAGCCGCTTGCGACTGAAGACAAACCCGGTGTATTCGAGCGCCAGAAAAAAAAGTGTCAACAACAGCGACAAGACAGCATAGAGCACAGAACCGGCAAGCGGGATCAGGTTGAGCAACAGGATCACCACCATTGCCGCAATAAAAATACCCAATTTTTTCAGCTCATCACCGACTGTCCGGCGCACGTCATGAACAAACCCCCGCCACGACCAGGGATCATCAGACCCTGTGCCGCGTAACACTGCTTCGGTTTTTTCAGAAAGAATGTCATTGAAAGGAGCGGCAATCAGATTGCCGACGACGCTAAACAAAAAGAAAACCAGCACCGCCGTCAGCAGCACTGCACACGTCCAGAGAAAATACGAGAGGGCTGCCCAGTACCAGGCATCTCTACGCGGAATCAGCTCGACGACCGTATCATTGAAAAAATTAAAGCCCAGATAAACCGTCAGCGAAAACACCAGAACATTAATAATCAGCGGGATAATGATGTAAGGATAGAGCCGTGGGTGACCGATGAGGAACTTCCCGGCGCGAAAAGGTGCAAAAAAACCGTTGGAAAAGCGCGTCAGGGGATTTACAGACAACCAGATATTTGCCATACTACCTCCGATTCAGACTTACTTGCATTGCTATTATCACTATGATCGCCTATAAGAGGCAAGCATCTTCTCCACACACGGCAGACCGGAGCACTCGCATTGACGCAAACAGCGGACGAAAACAGTCTGGTTTCCACCCTCAGTCGACGCAATGAAGAATTGAGATTGCTGGTTGATATCGGCAAGGCGCTGGCTTCATCGCTCGATCTGGAAGAAATTCTCAATACCGTTTTGAATGAGGCCGGGAAACTGCTTAAAGCGGATATCTGGTCACTGCTGTTAAGGGAAGCTGGAAGTGACGACCTGATCTTTAAAATTGCGGTCAACCCGGGCACGCCCCCCCCGCAAGGAGAACGACTGTCGAAAGGAGAGGGGGTCGCGGGCTGGGTGGTGGCACACGGCGAACCGTTGCTGATCAGTGACATCGCGCAGGAACCCCGTTTTTGCGAACGCATTGACCGCGACTTCAAGTACCGAACCACGTCGATAATCTGTGCCCCGATTAAAAGTCGCGACCAAATTTTCGGGGTCATCGAAATGATCAACACCCTCGATAAAGAGAGTTTTTCCGACAACGATCTGACTATCATCACCACCGTGGCCGACTACGTCGCCATCGCCATCGAAAACGCCCGCCTGTTTGAAAAGATAAACGAGCTGGTGATCACCGACGAGCTGACCGGACTGTTCAACGCGCGCCAGCTGCATCGCATCCTCAAGCATGAAATTGAACGCTCTGAACGCTACGGCGACGAACTCTCGCTGATTTTTTTCGATCTTGACCACTTCAAGGATGTCAATGACACTTACGGCCATCTGGTCGGCAGTCGCATGCTGAGCGAAATTGGTCAGCTGTTAAAAGACAACTTGCGCTTGTCCGATCACCCCATTCGCTACGGCGGCGACGAGTTTATCGTCGTTCTGCCGTCGACCGGTAAACACGATGCATTTATTGTTGCCACCAAACTGTGTGAAAAACTGCGCAATTTCGAGTTCCTTGTCGAAAACACCGTGCTCACGATGACCGGGAGCTTTGGTGTTGCGGCATTTCCTGACGACGTCAACAGTACCGAAGAAATGATTAAACTGGCTGATTCACTGATGTACGAAGTCAAGACCGCCGGTCGCAACAATGTCAAGATGCTCCAGGGAGGAATTCTCGGCACACCGCAATAGAGCGCGGTTGAGCCCCCCAAGGGGTCGGCCTCTTGATAAGGTCATCACCCGGCGTATTTAATCACCAACGATGCGTTTTGTGTCCAGCCTGCCGACTCGCAACACCTTTTCAACACTACTGGCCGACAGTGCTTCGCTGAAAAGGAACCCTTGAATTTCATCGCACATCTGCTCCTTGAGAAACGAGAGCTGTCCCTCCGTTTCAACCCCTTCGGCAGTGATCTGAAGATTGAGGCTTGCCCCCATCGAAATGATTGCCGTAGCAATCGCGGCATCGGTCGAATTGATTTCCAGATCGCGCACAAACGATTTGTCCATTTTCAGCGTATTCACCTGGAAACGCTTGAGATGAGCCAGCGATGAATACCCTGTCCCAAAATCGTCGATCGCCAGATGGATACCGATATCGCTCAACTGCCCCAGGACCTTGACCGTAAAATCGGGATTTTGCATAATGACCGTCTCGGTCACTTCCAGTTCAAGATATTCAGGATCAAGTCCGGTCTCGGCGAGAATTTTTTTCACTCGCGTCACGATATCCGCCTGTTGCAATTGATGCCCGGACAAGTTGACCGCCATCCGCACCGGTGCAATCCCCTTGTTCTGCCACTCCCGATTCTGGGCACAGGCACGCCGCAATACCCATTCTCCAATTTGTAAAATCAGGCCGGTTTCCTCGGCCAGGGCAATAAATTCACGCGGATAAAGGAACCCCAGCGACGGATGGTTCCAGCGCACCAACGCCTCTATGGCAGTGATTTTTCCGCTCACCGCATGGACCTTGGGTTGATAGTGGAGCTCAAACTCATCACGCTCAAGGGCCTTGCGCATTCCGGTTTCCAACGACAGGCGCCGGTCAGAATCAAGATTCATCGACGGATCGAAATAGACCCAATTGTTCCGCCCGTCCTGCTTGGCCTGATACATCGCAATATCCGCATGTTTGACCAATGTCGCTGGATCATCGCCATCTCGCGGATAGACACTGGCACCGATACTGGTGGTAATAAAAAGTTCATTCCCCTCTATCACCACCGACTTACCCACCGTCTGGAGAATCTTTCGCGCAACCTTTTCAATATCACCTTCATCTTTAATGTTGGTTAACATCACGGTAAACTCATCACCACCGAGGCGCGCAACCGTATCGATCTCACGCACCGATGCCTTGATCCTGGCAGCGACTTCCTGAAGCAACAGGTCGCCGACGCCATGACCCAGGGTATCATTGATAATCTTGAATCGGTCAAGATCGAGAAACAGAATGGCAATCTGGTGACTGAAGCGTTTTGCAACCAGACGCGCCTGCCGCAACTGGTCAAGAAAGTAAAGACGATTCGGCAGCCCCGTCAAGGCATCGTGGTGAGCGATATGAAAGAGGCGTTGTTCTGCAAACTTGCGCGAAGTAATATCACGGCACACACTCCACAGTGACGTTTCATGATTATGAACACTGCGGGTCAGGTTGCCCTCTACATCGATTAAACGCCCGTCTCTGGCGACAAAACGTCCCTCCAGTGTATTTAACGAGTCCCCCTCAACAGCCTTGCGGACATGGAGCAAACACTTGGCTCGTGAATCATCATCTACGATATCAAGCAGGTTGATATCGCCGATTTCCTCCTCAAATCCAAGCGCTTTTTTCCAGGCACAATTGGCATACAGCAGCTTGCCTTCGGGTGAAAAGTGAAAAATCAGATCACTGGCCCGATCGAGGAAATCGAAAAGTCGTTTCTCGTTGAGAATCGCGGCAGCATTTTCCTCACGGATAATCGACATGAGAAACGCCGCTACGATCGACACCGCAGCATTGAGCAGACTGACCCAAAACCATTTCAGCAACAGATAGAGATGATCGGTGTACAGGGTAGCATCAACAAACGGCATCGACAGGTTGCGTAGCAGGCCACTCGCCTCCCCGAACAACAATATCCCATACATGGCACCACCAACTGCCCCGAGAATCCAGACACTGGCGCGTTTTTCGATGACCACCGCCGATTCAATCGTGACCACCAGATAGACCGGCCAGAACCAGCTTGCAGACCCACCACTGTAATGAACCAAAATTGTTGTAAAGAGGAGATCCAGAATGATCTGCAGGTGATCGATACAGGGCAGATGCACGATCTTATCGTAGCCAAGCTGGTAAATCAGATTGTATGAAATGACCGCAGCAACGGCAACAAGGAGAATAACCAGCTGAGACGCGTCAAGGAAGAATCCATAACTGCTGAACAGATAACAACTCGCAGCAACCACGCAGTAAGCACCGATCATCAGCAGTAGCAGCCAGCGCATGCGTGAAACCAGCAACACGCGACCGTGTCGTTCAGTGAATTTTGAACCTGTGGCATAATTCTGAAGCAGGCCTAAATTTTCAAGAATTGTTTCGGTCCAGCTTGTGGACTGCGGCATAATTAACTCCATAAAAATATTCGACATGCCATATTGCAAAATGCGCAGGGGTTCAATATAAACATTAATATAAATACGCTGGACAGTGAGCTGTCAACGATTTTAATGTATTATTTTAATGTGGCCTTCCCCTTATGGTTTCCTCCGTTGGTTTTCCCTTGCCAGACACATTGTTTTTCCATATACTGGGAACATATCTTGGCTCTCTGCCCTGCACGTGAGACTCCAATGTCCACGCGGTATAATTTTCGTTTCGGAACGGCTTCAGAGGTGCTGTGTGCAAGCCCGCCGCGTAGCGGGACGCCTGATGCATCAACAAGCCGGGCCACCTTGTTGGGATAGTCGCTGTGAGACCCAACAGTCCACGGCAGGTGTGGAGAGCTCCTCAGTAATCAAGCGTCGCGTCGCGACGCTTTTCTTTTGAAAACACCGGCGTGCAGAAACCGGGCCAATCACAAATAGCGGATATGGTTTATTATGGACTCGATCTCAACGACAGCCCCTCCCCCATCCAATATTCGCCGCCTGCTGCTTGACGGTCGTGAAATCATCCTGATCGGAACCGCGCATATTTCGCAGGCTTCGGTCGATACAGTACGCGAAGTGATCACCACTGAACAACCGGACACGGTCTGTGTTGAGCTCGATGAGCAACGCTATCAGTCGCTGAAGAATCCGCAGCGCTGGGAATCACTGAATCTCTTTCAAGTCATTCGCAAAAAACAGGCACCTTTTCTGCTCGCAAACCTGGCCCTGACATCGTTCCAGCGCCGCATGGGACTACAGACCGGCGTCAAACCGGGAGCAGAACTGGCAGCGGCAGCAGAAACCGCTGAAGAGCATGGTCTTGGCGTGTGCCTTGTCGATCGTGATCTACGTACCACGCTGCTGCGTTCCTGGCGCAACACCGGCCTCTGGAAGAAGATGCAACTTCTTTCGACCCTGTTTGCCAGTCTCTTTGAAAAACAAAACATAAATGAAGAGGAACTCGCCCGTCTGCGCGAAACAGACACTCTTTCGGCCCTCCTCGAAGAAATGGGCGATGTGCTGCCGTCAGTCAAGACGATCCTGGTGGATGAGCGTGACTACTACATGGCCCATCATATTCTCACTGCGCCGGGAAACAAGGTTGTCGCCGTTCTCGGGGCCGCACACCTCCCCGGCACCGAACACCATCTGCGCCAGGGAACATCTGCAGCAACAGTGGCGGAGATGTCCGTCATTCCACCCAAGCCGGCTATTTCAAAAGTAATTCCATGGCTGATTCCGGCAATCGTCATCGTGCTTTTTATCGGTGGTTTCTTTCTCGGTGATCGGGAACGCTTTGCCGATGCCGCGCTTGCCTGGATCCTGGCCAATGGTCTGCTTTCGGCCGGGGGGGCGCTGCTGGCAATGGGGCACCCGCTCACGGTTATCACCGCCTTCGTCGCTGCGCCAATAACGTCTCTCAACCCGACCATTGGCGCCGGCATGGTAGCCGGTCTGGCACAGGCGTTTTTTGCCGCGCCAACAGTGCGTGATCTGGAAAAAGTCAGTGAGGACATCGTCAAATTGAGCGGCTGGTGGACCAACCGCACCACGCGCGTCCTGCTGGTCTTTCTCTTTTCCTCTTTCGGTTCGGCAATCGGCACCTTTGTTGCCTTCGGCTGGATCAAGGATCTGTTCTGACCGCCTTTACGCGGCGTTTTTGCAGCGCCCGTTCCAGGTCCCAATCCTGCCAGTAGACATCGGGACGGAAATGCACCAAACCGGCTTTGTCGACCCAGGCGGTCTGATACACCAGATGGACCGGCCAGCTAGATATGAGTTTGATTTGATATTCCTCCGGTTGAGTCAAAATCGTCAGCAGCCGCTCACGGCTCCACCCTTCCCGCTGCAACAGATATTGCGCCAGATCAAGAGGTCGTTCAATACGAATACAGCCGGAGCTGAACAGGCGGGTCTGCTTGCGAAAAAGATCCTTTTGTGACGTATCATGCAAATAGATATCGTACGGATTTGGAAAAAGAAACTTGATTTTTCCGAGCGGATTCCCCTCTCCCGGTCGTTTACGTAAAATCCCCTTGAACTGTTCAGGAACGACGTCGCGCCAATCGATCTGCTCGGCATCTATCTTCACGACCCGCCCCCCCTGCCATTCGACCAGATCGTAACCATGCTGCTCTAAATAGTCATGATCGACACGTAGCAACGGTAGCTTATCTTCGCGAAAGATTGTTTGCGGCACATACCAATAGGGGTTCAGAACAATCTGTTTCAGTTCGGCAGAAAAGACCGGAGTCCGACGATAAGCCGTCCCCACGACCACCGGCATCGACATTACATGCTCTTTGCCATCAATCACACTCAAACTGAAATCAGCAATATTGACCAGCAGATAGTTTTCGCCAAGATCCCGCGCCAGCCACCGCCAGCGTTCCATATTGAGCATCAATTGATCGATTCTTCGGCGGAGTGGAACGTTTAATTCTTTTCGCGTTTGGTCGCCCAGCACCCCATCCGGGAAGAGACCATGGCGGCGTTGAAATTTTTTCAGGGCAGCAACGGTCGCGTCATCGTAAGATTCGTCGGGACGGGTATTATCAAATTCCAGATCACCGCTGAACAGAAGACGCGCACGCAGTTTCGGCACACGCCGGTCACTCTCCCCCGGCTTAAGAAGTGGCCCTTCCTCAAGCTGTGGCCAATCGCCACGCACGGATAATTCCCGATAATAGCGCAAATAACGCCGTAAACCGCGATAGTCTACAGATGCCGGGATCAACTGTCGCAAAACCTGTGCGGCCCGTTCGGGGGAAATCATTTGCGCAAGCAGCCACGCAGTATCAGCTTTTTGTTGTGGAACATCCCAGTCAGGATAGACATCGGCAGGATTGACCCGCCCCTCGACCAGGTCACCGACAAAAGACAAAAACGCGTCAGTCAACAATATATCGAGACTGGCCAGAAAATGTGGATCAGTCGCAATGCCACCACGCCGCAAATCATGCTCAAAACGGACCAGCAGTTCAAGGGTTGCGAGGCGATACTCTTCGGGACACAGGCCCTCAAGCTCGGCATCTCGAATGGTATCAAGGAGCAGACGGCCTGATGCATTGAGGCCATCGGTCGCGATCCAGGCGGGTTGATAGTTAAACCCGGAGTAAAATTGAGGCAGCGTGGTATCGTCAAGCAACAATTGTCGGTTCAGTATCAGCTGCTGCCCAGATAATTGTTCCTCGACCAACGCGCGCAACTCAACAGCAATCTGGTCCGCTGGCGAAGGGATATGCTGAGGATCTGCTCCGCAAGGTATCGCATTCAACAAACCGGTAATCCAGATTATCGTTAACAGCACAAACCGCATGCAGAACATTCCCCGCAGCTACTGCAATGGCCGCCGAACACACTGGCCGCGTTCGGCTAATTCTTGTTCCGGTCTTCGGGCTGCAACGCCCAATACGCCACGCCGACAGCGATAATCAGCACGGCCAGCCCAATCATCGAGGTGTATGGAACCTGCTTGAAATCGACCAGAACAACCTTTCTCGCCAACGCCAGCAAAGCAACCAGCAGTACTGCTCGAACCTTGACCAGCGGTGCTTTCGCCGTAATATCAGGGAGTACGGTGTGGTTGAATTCCAGAGCAATCAGCACGGTCATAAACGTTCCGAAGACCGTAATGAACGCGTCATGATCGATCATGTGCGTGTTCGACATGACCACCTGATAGAGCGCCACAGCGGACTGGGCCAGAGTCAGTACGACCGAAACCGAAACCAGCACGGTTAATACGGCGATAACCACCCTTTCAAACCAGTGATAACCACGGGTACCAAAGATGAGACGTCTGACCGGCTGTTCATTTGACAAATTCATCATTGATCGCTCATTTCACCACGCGGGAAAGTTTACTTACCGGGCACACGCAAAGCATACTGCGAGTGCACCAAGTTTGCCTAATCTTCAGAAAAACTTCAAGTTTTGAACAGCCACAACAGATGTTATCGGACTTTCATCAGCGGCTAAACAAAGCCTGAAAATCTTTTTTTTGCCGCGGATTCAATCTGATTTAATCTGATAGTAAGGCTTAAAACCTCAACCTTCTTTTTGGTTCTATCAGCCATTATGCCGCAATTTTTACGTCATGCTTGCTGAATTGATCAATTTGCGCAATAATTGGTCGGAATCGAACCCCCCGCACTGCTTTTCTAATCGAGGAAACCTGTCCTGATGCCTTTTACTTTCAATCGCCGCCGCCGTTCAGTATTTAATCTTGAACGGTTACGCGACAGCCTGCTCCATGGTGCGCCGTTGCGCCCCGAAGATCCGCCGCTGGTAACCAACAGCCTGCTGGTTTTAAATCTGATATTGTTCACCGCAATGGTCTTGCAGGGGGTGCTTGCCGGGCAGGGGTTCTCGCCTATCCTCAATCCCGACCCCTATTTACTGCTTCACAGTGGTGCACAATATTGGCCACTGGTCATCAATGCGCAGGAATGGTGGCGCTGCATTACCTATGCGTTCACGCATGGCGGGATTATTCACCTTGCCTTCAATATGCTGGTGCTGCGTCAGATCGGGCCACTGCTCGAAGCCGACCTCGGCCCGCCACGCTACCTGGTCCTCTACCTGCTTGCTGCTTGCGGCGGAACCGCCGCCGATTTTTTATGGCATCCACAGGTTCCGGTGGTCGGTGCTTCGGCGGCATTGTTCGGACTGATCGCCTGTGCCGCAATCTGGTATCATCGCAGCGGGCCAAGTGGTTATCCCCTCCGCGACATGATGCTCAAATGGGCCGCTATCGCTTTTGTTTTCGGCTTTGTGGTCGGCGCCGACAATGCCGGGCATGCCGGTGGAGCCCTGGTCGGAGTCGGCTTCGGTGCGCTGATCCCGCTCGGTTATCATGCTCGACGTAAATATGCTCCGCTCTTTCTGCTTCTCGCCACCATCGCAACATTGATCATTGTCATCAGTCTGGCACTGCTCATCCTGACGTGGTTTCGATAACTTCTACCGAAAAGGTTCAGCCAATGGCCAAGGATAAAATCCCTGCAACTCCTGCGCTCCGCCTGCTGCGCCAACAGCAGGTCGACTTTATTCCGCGCCCCTACAGCTACGAAGAAAAAGGCGGAACCGCGGTCTCGGCACGGCAACTCGGTGTGGCTGAACACAACGTGATCAAAACATTAATCATGGAAGATGACGCGCGGCAACCGCTGATTGTCCTGATGCACGGTGATTGCGAGGTTTCAACCAAGGAATTGGCGCGTTTGATCGGCGTCAAATCGATCCGCCCGTGCGACCCGAAAACCGCTGATCGCCACTCCGGGTACCAGGTCGGCGGCACCTCCCCCTTTGCCACCCGCAAAAAGATGCCGGTCTATCTGGAAAGAACAATCCTTGAGCTGGATCGCATTTACCTCAACGGCGGCAAACGCGGTTTGCTGGTCGAAATCAATCCCCGCGCCGTGTGCGAGTTATTGCAACCGGAGTTGGTTGCTGTCGCCATCTCCTGATTTTTTCCATGTGAGGATAAAAAAACGCCGCTGAAACTGTCAGCGGCGTTTTTTATGGTGACGGCAAAAGGGCTATCAGGACATACCGAACAAATCCTTGTAATCTTCTTCAACATCCAACAGATGATGATGGGTCGAATGCGCGTTGGCGAGATAAACTTCCTTGATGATCGGGTTATCGATCTTTTCCGCCATCGCAAGCAACTCTTTTTCCAGCGCCTCTTCCTGCTCAATGGCCAGTTCCAGCGCTTTGCGCTCGTCAAAATCACCCAGCATGGTCTGCCGCAATGCATCGAACCAGATGGAGTCTTCATTCACCGGCCCGTTAATGAAGTCATCAAAAGAAGGAATATCTCTCCCGGAGTAGACGTTGAAGAAAGACCGCGCATGTTGTGCTTCATCCCTGGCCAGACTTTTGAATGTTTTACTGCAACGCTCGTCATCCATCTTTTCGGCGGCGAGTCGATAATAATCCATGGCGTCTTTCTCGGTCTGCATCGCCGTTTTGATCGCCTCTTGCAAGTCAATGTTTGTCATTTCAAGCTCTCCCTTGAAAATAATTTAATGGCGCGACAGTAACATATTTTCACAATCGAAAAAACCCTCTTTTTGACACCATCATAAAAAGTTCGATGGCCTCCGTCACAACTGCGGCAAAGAGACAAGGCGCTGACGAAAAGGGCCCGCAAGTCGGGCAGAATCGAGCGCATTCAGCAACAACGTTGGAGCGATCAGCAGATCACGCATGAAAACCAGTTCAGAAAGTTTCAGGTACTGCACAAAGGGCTGCTCAAAACGCTGCGCATACAAGGCACAGCCAAGTGCATAGAGATCATCTTGCCCTTTCAACATCGGCGCCAGACTTGTGGCACGATCAAGCAACCGGGTGATCAGGACACAGATTTCAGCAGCGACCGCACTGATTGCGTCGCCGTGTGCCGGAAGCAAGGTAACCTCGCCAAGTTGACCGAGCCGCGCGAGGGCCTTGCACCAGGCCGGGTAATTTTCAAATCGGCGGCCAAAATCCTCTGCCCGTACGTCCAGCAGCGGCACCGGCAAGGCACCCGCTATCAGCACGTCCCCGCCAATCGCCTGATTGCCGACCAGAAAAACATGATCCCCCTGCGAGTGTCCGGGGCAGTGCAACGCGCTGATCCCGTAACGCCCCAGCTCATCCCCCGCCTCTTCAATAAAACAAAAATTCAGCGGCGGTACGATACCCCGCCGCGCCGAACCGAGGGCATCACGTACCCGCCCCTGTTCGTCAGACGGCACGCCCAACAATGCCGCCTGCGCCAGCATGCCGTCAAGATATTCATTTTCACGACCGAAAAACGCGGCGTCACGCCGTGACAAGTAAACCGGAATAGCGTAGTCATTCGCCAGTCGCGCCGCCAGACCATAATGATCGGGATGGCAGTGAGTCAGCAGTAACGCGTCCAGTCGAGAGGGATCAATCGCCGCGTGCAGTGCAGTCCACGCTGCATCGGTCGGTGGCCCGGTATCGATCAGGATTTCAAACTCTTTGCTGCGGATGAGATAAACATGCACCGGACCGACCAGATAGGGGGTCGGCAGGGTAATCCGTTCGATGGTCGGTTGATGATCAGCCATGGGTATCCTTTCCCGACCGGATTCTTACCACACCCCACCCCACCCACCAAGAAAAAAAAGCCCCCGACAAAAACCGTCGGGGGCAGAAAAACCTGGCTCAAATGCCTCAAAGCTCCAGTTCCCCGTTTTATAGCCACTACCGAACGCAACCCAGGTTCGGTCCGCTCCGGGAATACGCGGCGTACGGGTCGCATCGGGAATCGGTGTTTCATCGTAAGCGACACCGGCGCGAAAGGCGAGTACATCGCTGTGGTGATAAGTCCCGCCGAGCGAGTAGCGCATATTGTCTTTCCAGTTTTCATCCGTAACATTTTGGCCTGCAGGCGTGTTGACAGTCAAATCCTCAAAAACGCTCCAATCGGTCCACATCACATCAGCCATCACGTCAACCTTGCTATTGATAGGATGAAAAACACTCGCCTGAGCACTGGCGGGTAGCTTGATTTTAGCGGTCACAGGTACTGAAGTGCCAGTGCGACGAATAGCCATATCTCCTTTAAGGGAATGGAAAACACTTGAACGGTAAGAAGCCCCAATACGGGTATTGTCATTAAATTCATACAAGGCACCAAAATTACAACCATATCCCCAGGAGTCACCAGTCGTTTCAGTAAAAGAAGAGACTCCAGGAGCGAGAACAGATTTTTGAGACAGCGTCACATCGAGATACTGAGCGCTAAAACCGAGACCAAAGCTGAAGTTATCGTTGCATTTGCAGGAGGCTGACGGGTTGATATTGATCGTCATCATTTTCAATTCGTCACAAAAACACCTCCCCCGCAACAAAGCTTCGCAATTATTCAGTCACCAGGGCAGTTTCAGCTTGAATGAACAGACGCGGTGGATTAAACTCCGTTAAATTCTGTTTCCGGTGGGGGGGGGATGTGATGCAATTGATGATCAGAGGATAATTTGACGACGCCGCAGCCACTGTTTAATACAGTCGGTGCGGCGTTTTGCGTTTTGGCACGGCAAATCCGTTTCGGCGTCTTATACAGCATTGGGCCGAAAATAAACCTTTTATACTGACCAGTCTTGAGGGCTGTGAGATGAGAGCGGGAAGGATACTTTATTGACTCGAATGACCGGATTGACAATGGTGTCAGTGCGGTCTATGCGGTCCCCGGCACAAGGAGCACGGCATGCCTGAACTGTTTGACAAACACGGAGGATTCCGTCGGCTGCACACCTTCACGCTGGCGACAATCGTGCAGCTCGACACACTGCGCTTCTGCCGCCGTTTTCTGACCTTCGACTACCGCAAGGCGGACACCAGGTTCTACGATCCCAAGGGACGGCAATACGACCAGATGACTCAGGCCGCGCGCAGTGGTCGGCAAAATATCATCGAAGGCTCGGAACGCTCCTCGACCTCGAAGGACACCGAGATGAAGCTCACCGACGTTGCGCGGGCGAGTCTCAGCGAGCTGCGCGGCGACTACGAGATATTCATCCTCGACCGCGGGCAGCTCCCGTGGTCGGTTCATGATCCTGAGGCCAGAGCCATCAATGCCATCTCTCTCGATGACGCGCCCTTCAAGGATAACATGGTCCACGAATCGGCCCGGCACGCTCTGGAACAACGCCGGAAATACGCCCGCTGGCTCGATGTCGACGACGCGGTGGTGGTAGCCAACGCCATGCTCATCATCATCGGACGGGCACTGAACATGCTCAAGAGTCAGATCGAAGCACAAGGCAAAACTTTTGAAGAAACCGGCGGTTTCAGCGAGCGGCTGATGACCAAGCGCATAGCGGCGCGCGAAAACCAAAAAAACGGGCCATCACCAAAGTGCCCGCAGTGCGGCAAGCCCATGCGACAGCGTAAGTCGGCAAAAGGCGATTTCTGGGGCTGCTCCGCCTTCCCTGACTGCAAGGGAACGAAGGCGATATAGAACAACGCAGAGTCTGGAGACTTCATTGACCGTGTTGACTGCATTGACAATATGAACATGGTCACTTAAAAAAACAGCGAATTACGAACGAAGCCAAAACCTTGCGCCATTCTGTTATACTCGAAAAAACATCAACCGAGGGAGACTTGCTATGGCTGAATCGCTGCAGGATAAGGTCCTTTTTATTACCGGCGCATCACGCGGCATCGGGCGGGCTATCGCGCTGCGCGCAGCGCGTGAAAAAGCGTGCATTGTAGTTGCCGCCAAATCGATTGATGACAACCCGCAGTTGCCGGGCAACATCCACAGTGTGGCCGAGGAGATCGAAGCGTTGGGTGGAAAGGCCCTGCCGTTGGCCCTGGATATTCGTGATGAAAACCGGATTGAAGCGGCAGTAGCGGCGGCAGTGCGCCATTTCGGCGGAATCGACATCCTGATCAATAACGCCAGTGCCATCAGCCTGACCCCGACACCGGCAACCGCGATGAAAAAATTTGACCTGATGTTCAACGTCAATGTACGCGGCACCTTCGCTTGCAGCCGCGCCTGCCTGCCGCATTTGCGCAACGGCCGCAATCCCCACATCCTCAATCTGTCGCCCCCCTTGAATATGGAGGCACACTGGTTTCAAAACCACTGTGCCTACACCATAAGCAAGTACGGCATGAGCATGTGTGTTCTCGGTATGGCCGAAGAATTTCGCCCATCCGGAATTGCCGTCAACGCGTTGTGGCCGCGCACGGTCATCGTAACTGCGGCACTGGCCATGCTCGGCGATCTGGTTAATAAGGAAAACTGCCGCACCCCGGAAATCGTCGCCGATGCGGCCCAGGCAATTCTGACTCGCCCCGGCTTGAAGTGCAGCGGCAATTTCTTTATCGATGAAGAGGTTCTGCGTGAGGAGGGGGTAACTGATTTCGCTCGCTATGCGGTCAATCCCGAAAAACCGTTGTTGCCTGACTTGTTTCTGAAAGGGGCGCCAGGAATTTCACTGTGACCGGACGAATCATCTCTAAGGTTCGATCACCACTTCCGCACCGAGCGGAACTTTTTCGAACAGCTCCCGCACATCGTCATCATTGAGGGCGATACAACCGAGCGTCCAGTCGCTGCCACTGCCGTGCCCGTGGATATAGATCTCCCCGCCAAGTCTGGTGTTCATCGGTGGTGGACGGCGTTCGTGTTGCGCCTTGATAATGGCATCGTACTCATCGAAATCGATCAAACCAGCCACCAAACCGCGCCCGGCATCTTCACCGCCGGGATAACTGATCCCCAGGGACAGGTAATAGGAACTTTGGGGATTTTTCGTGAAGACGTAAAACACCCCTTCCGGAGTGCGCCCGTCGCCGCGCTCTCTTTTATCGCCAGTCGGCTCAAACCCCAGGCCAATGGCACAACTTTTTACCAAATCGTCTCCGGCGAAGAGGTCGAGACGACGCTCCTTCTTGCGGATCAGCAACCGGGCGTTTTTGATCAATGCCGACGGTGCTGCGGAGGAGGGGATAACGTGCCTCGGCTCTACGGTCGGCTCTACGGTCGGCTCTACAGTTGGCTCTGCGCTCAGCGGCGGGACCGGCGGGCCAGTCGGCGCGGGCGGCGGCAATTCAAATGCCCCTTTCAGTACCAGCAGCAACAACAGCCCAACCAGCAGCCCCGCCCCCAGATCGAAAAGATTGTATTTCATTGCTAAAGTCACAAGCCTCTTTCATGATCAAACAGAATGACAGCTTACAAGATCACAGGGAATAGCTGCCATCGACAACGCCTAGCCGGGGCTATTCTACCCACCTTCTTCCGACTTGAAAAGGATTTCCTTGGCGACCGGTTATCGATCAGGTAAGATTGATCCTTTAAATCGGGTTCTGTCCGGGAGGCGTCATGCGTACCATCTTTTTCCACTATCGTGTTCTGGGTCTGGTCGTGGTCGCCCTGCTGGCGTTTCTGCTCTATGCTGTCGACTTTGACGGTGTCAATAAATTCGCGCTCCAGTTTGAAGACCTCAAGTTCGGTGTCCGGGGAATGATCGGACAGGAACCGGAGGGGAGCAAAGATATCGTCATCGTCACCGTCGATGAACGCAGCGTCAACCAGCTCGGCCGTTGGCCCTGGGATCGGCGCGTGATCGGTGATCTGCTTGCCAGGCTGCAAGAAGCTGATCTGGTCGGGCTCGATATTGTTTTCTCCGAACCAACCGACGCAGCGCACGACGCGTATCTCGCGGAAAAGATTGCCGGGAACGAAAATATCGTCGGTGGTTTCTTCTTTCGCAACGAAGCCAGCAAGCGAACCGACGCGGCAGATCTCGATATTTTACAGGATTACGCCTACCTCGAACCGGAAGTACGTGACAGCACCATCGGCATCAAGGATTTTCCCTACGCAGAAATCAACATCCCGGTTATTTCCGATGCCTTTTTGACCGCCGCCTACTTCAACAGCGAACCGGACCCGGACGGACTCTACCGGCGCTACCCCCTCGCTTTTATTCACGAGGGATATGTTTTCCCGCCTCTGGCAGTGCAGTTGTTACGTTTTAAACGCAACCAGGCCGCACGCATTGTGCTCGATCGGCACGGCGTTGCCGAGTTCGGCCTCGGTGATATCAGCTTGCAGCGCGACAACTATTTCCGCCTCAACTATTACCGACCTGACCAGAGTGTTTTTATCCCGGCACTGGAGGTTTACAACGGTACGGTCAAACCGGAGTTCTTCCGCAACAAGATCGTGCTGGTCGGGGTCACTGAAATTGGCGTCTTCGACATGCGCCCGACACCGGTCGATCCAGTGACTCCGGGAGTCTGGCTGCACTATGTGGCGTTGTCAAACCTGATGCACAACGAGATGCTGCATAACTCGCCGCTACGCGACGCGGCACTGATTGCTGTCGCCCTGCTGCTCTCCCTCGCCGTCAGTCTGCACCGCTCCCTCGCCGTGCGACTGGCGCTCTACACGACCCTCCTTGGCGCCGTGCTGATCATCTCCAACCTGTCACTGTTGATCGGCAATCTGTGGCAGCGCGAATTTTACGCTCTTTTCCCCGCCCTGCTGCTGATTGTCGTCCTCGAAATCAGCGCCTTTGTGCGCACCGAAGTGCGCGCCGGAGAACTGAAACGCGCGTTCACTTCGTATGTTTCCCCGGAGGTCGTCGGCGAAATCATCAACCATCCGGACAAGCTGGAACTCGGCGGTGAGGAGCGCGAAATTTCCATCCTTTTCTCCGATATTCGCGGCTTTACCTCATTGTCGGAACAGGTTACTCCGACAGAGCTGGTCAAGATGCTGACCCAGATTCACGATCCGATGACACAGGTGATCATGCACAACAAGGGGTTGCTTGACAAATATATCGGCGATGCAATGATGGCGCTTTTCAACGCTCCACTGGATGTTCCTGATCATGCTGACCAGGCCGTGCGCTCGGCACTGGAACTGGTCGCCGCGCTGACCGATATCAATCACGGATTCAGGGAACAGGGCTTCCCTCCGGTTGATGTCGGGGTCGGAATCAACACCGGCAGATGTATTGTCGGCAATATGGGATCAAAAGCGCGATTTGAATACACCGCCATCGGCGACGCCGTCAACCTCGCGTCACGGCTGGAGGGGTTATGCAAAACCTACCACTCGCGCGTGGTGATCAGCGCAGCTACCAAAGAAAAACTGACCGGGGATTTTGTGCTGCGAATGCTTGATCGGGTACGGGTCAAAGGGAAGAATATCCCGGTGGAGATTTATGAGGTGATGGCCGATTGTGCGGAAAACCGGACGATCGCCGACCACTTCAACCAGGCCCTCGACCGTTACTTTGCTCGCGACTTCAACGCTGCCGGGGCATCCTTTACCCGCCTCGCAAGCGACGGTGACCGTCCTGCCGAAATCTTCAAATTACGTTGTGAGGCGTTTATCTCCCGCCCCCCGGATGGGGATTGGGACGGGGTTTATACCCTGAAAACAAAATAACTACCGGCGAAGAGACAAATATTCTGACCGGAAAAGGGTAATTTGCACGTTTACCGAAATGGATCCTCTTCCGGCAACACATTCCTCTGCGCCCACTCATCATCCACCACGTTCACATAGCGGCATAAGCCAAAACTGACCATGGTTTGTTTCTGATTGCTCTTGGTGAACGACAAAAAAAACAGATCTGTGTAGACCAGATCATCCCAATTTATCTGCTGAGTCATGCCCTCCGGTTGAATCCTGTCCATATGATCGTCGAAGGTCGGGTTGATTGAATGCACAAACCAGATCGACCCGGCAAAAGCTGCAAAGATGAGGAACCGCTTCACTGATGCCATCGCTGGAAACCTTTCAATTCACGCGTCAACCATCCCTGACCAGAAGTAATCAGCCCCCACTCGCGCGCGTCGAAAACGGTGGTTGCTACCAGCATACCACCAGCAGGGAAAAGCGCGATCAACCAAGAGCCCCGTCACTCGAAAAGATCTTGATGGCGTCGCAAAAAGTCCGCCCTACGTCGTTACGCTGATTTTTCAGGACCTCGACCTACCTGATGTAGGCCTTCGCCCCTGAAAAACCACCAAGCCTTGGAGGACGAAATTTTTGCTTAGCCATCTCATTCTTTTTTGCGAGTGCATCAGATCTTCAGCCCATAAAACTTCCGCCATTAATCGAGATCACCTGACCGGTAATGTAGGTGGCTTTATCAGAACAGAGAAAGGCGACCATTCCGGAGACCTCGGCGGCAGTGCCGACACGCCCGAGCGGAATATGGCGAATAATCTGGTCTTTCGGCAGGTTGGCGATCATCTCGGTCTCAATAAAGCCGGGGGACACCGCATTGACAAGCACCTTGCGTTTAGCAACCTCAGCGGCCAGGGAACGGGTCGCACCGATCAGCCCGGCCTTGGCCGCAGAATAATTGACCTGCCCGGCCATGCCGGTCTGTCCCGACGTCGAGACGATATTGATAATCCGGCCCCGTTTTTTCTTGAGCATTTCAGTTAAAACCGGCTTGGTCACATTAAAAAACCCGCCGAGATGGACATCGAGGACCCCGTTCCATTCGGCGTCCCCCATCCATACCATCAGCATATCCTGGTTGAACCCGGCATTGTTGATCAAAGCGAACGGTGTCGCCTCGTCCAGAAGCGGTTCGAGCGCGGTCTTCGCCGCCTTGCCGTCAGCGACATCGAACGGCACCAGTGTACACTGGCCCCCCAGTGCTTCAATCTCGTCAGCCACCTGTTCTGCTCCGCCATGGTCACTGCGATAATTAAGCCAGATATCGTACCCCTCGTTTGCCAGTTCTATCGCTATCGCTGCGCCGATCCCTTTGCTGGCACCGGTCACCAGAGCGACCTTGTTTTCTTCCATCGGATCATGTCCTCCCGTTACAAATAGTGTGAGCCGGAAGGATCATAATACTATTCAATCACCCTTGCAACCTTGCCGTCACCACCGAACTCAACCACCAGTGTTCGCCAGCGATCCTGCCAGTAGGTCCATTTTTTCTCATCGAGTGACGGTGTTTTGTGTTTTGCCGGATAACCGAGGGCGGTCAGCACGCCGTTGCGAGTCATTCCGGGCAACGCCTTGCCGGATTTGATCCCCTTCTGATCGGTCTTGTTCAATCCCTTGAGCGTTTCGGGCTTTGCTGAAGTCACCAGCGAAATATATTCATCAAGTGATATCTTCATATTGCGCGAGTTGAATTCATAGTAAATCACCCTTCCGTCTTTTTTTCGGGTCAGGGTGAACCCCTGGCGCCACTTACCAACTGTCATGGCGGTGCCGGGGGGGACGATAAAATGATTCGCCGCCGCCGGAGGGTCGACAAAGCCGCTGTAGTTCGCCTTGTAAACTGTGCCGTTACGATCAGTATGTTCATAAACGTGCAGGTTGTACTTGTTGTAGACAATCTCACCCGCAACGACCGGAACGGCCACCAGCATGACGAGACCAAACAGGATAAATCGACAGATATTTTTTTTCATCACCACACTCCCACTTTTATGTATCCGGTTAATGTCTGTATCGCTCCCCGCATAAATGTAGCCCGTGTGACCAGAATTTCAAGTCATACCTGCCCGCAAATTGCTGTTGGCAAATTTATTGCCGACGCGGTATTCCCCCTGATATAGTGACCCAATTGCGTTAATCGTTGACAGGAGATCACCATGATTCATTTCACCCCCATCGCGAACCGGCTACGCTCTACGCTGTTCCTCCTGGCAACCATCGCCCTGCTGTTCGGCGGCTGTGCCAAGGTTCCCTACCAGTACGGGGGACTGCAGACCGAACGCAACCTGCCAATCTGGCGCGACACGCCACAGATTGAAACTGGTCGGCCAAATATTGTACTCGATGTTCTCGGCAATATTTATTCGTTGCCATCAAAGTTGATTCTTTTCAACTGGCGGGTCGGCAACCACAACATTGCGCCCGAAACCGCAGCTGCACTGGAATCGTACTTGCAGGAGAACGATTTACAAAACGTCAAGGTACGCATCAATCAATACGCCCCTGGCGCGGAATGGCGGCGGCTGTTTAAAAACCGTTCGTTGCATATCTTCTGGCGCGCCACCCTCGGGGTGCTGACGACATCGATGTACACGATCTTCCCTGGGCGGGTTTTCGGCGGGGACAGCTATAACCCCTATACCAACACCATCAGCATCTATTCCGATCTGCCGGTCATCGCCATCCACGAAGGAGGGCACGCCAAGGATCTCTTCAATCGGGCACGCAAGGGGCTTTATTCAGCGATCTACGCCCTCCCCGGTGTCGCCCTCTGGCATGAAGCGCAGGCCACCGGCGACGCTGTCGGCTATCTGCGTGACAAGGAACAGCTGGCTGACGAAAAGTCCGCCTACCGCACGCTTTATCCCGCTTACGGGACGTACCTCGGCGGAACGTTGGCGAATGCCTTTCCTGTCGATCTCGGCACCCGTTATCTGATTCAGTTGGGGCTGGTGATTCCGGGACACATTGTCGGACAGATCAAGGCAGCAACGACCGATTGAAGATGATTTGTCGGTAAAAATCTCAGTCAGCAACATTCAAGGTCACATGAACCGTCGTTCCGCGACCTTCTTCACTCTCAATCCAGCAGTGCCCGTCGTGGCTGTCGACAATGTCCTTGACCAGAGTCAGACCAAGACCGGCACCGCCGAACTGGCGACGATCGCTGTTATCCACCCGGTAGAAGCGCTCGAAGACCTTCTTTGTCCGGTCGGCGGGAATCCCCACTCCCTGATCTTCAACCCACAGATTGATCCGCTCCTCGCGCCAGCGTGCGCCGAGGGTAATCAACCCGCCAGCTGGAGAAAATTTCAGCGCGTTGCCGAGCAGATGGTCAAACAATTGCCGCAACTGTTCCTTGTCGCCACGGATCATCGGCAGATCTTCGGGGCAGTCGATCTGAAACTGGTGGACCGTGCTCGTCACGCGAAAATGCTTGACGGCCTCGACCAGCAACTCGCGCACCGCGAACGGCCGCAAGGTCGGCGGATGTTGTCGGGCTTTGTGGCGTTGCAAATGCAGAAATGCCTCGATCATCTGGTTGAGTTTTTCCGCTTCATCAAAAATCGTCTTTAAATAAGTTGCCCGCGCATCAGGGGCAGGATCATTGTCAAGCAGGAGCTCCGCATAGCCAAGGATCGCCGTCAACGGCGTACGCATCTCGTGGCTGACCGAGGAAATCATTTCATCCTTGAGTTGTTCCATCTGTTTGTTGTCGGTTATGTCAAAGGCGATTTCAACACGCACCAGTCGCCCGTCAGGCCAGCGAATCACCCGGTCGATACAACGATACCAATGACCGTTTACCTTGTTGCGAAATTCCCGGACATAAGATTCCTGCGGTACACCGTCCTTGACTAGCAAGTCGTTGTTGCAGAAAGAACATTGCTCGTTCTGCCCCTGTAGCAAAACGTGGCATTTTTTTCCGGTCCAGTCGGCGCCGAAGAGACTTTCGCCCTGACGATTCAGGTAGAGCAATTCGTGACTATTCAGGTCGGCAGCATAAACCACCGCGTTGATCGCGTCGAAAACAACGCTCAACTGCTCAAGTTGCATCCGCATCTCTTCTTCGGCACGACGGCGTTCGGTCACATTCCGCACCATCGACAAGACCCCGACGATCTCTCCGTCGGGGGCGCGCAACGGTGAGTTATACCAGGCGCAAATCAAACGGTTGCCTGCCTTGTTGAACATCTCACTTTCGAAAAAATTCTGCTCGTCACCGGCGAGCAGTTCTTTCCATACCCGCTCCATGATCGGCTGCACTGCCTGAGAAACAAATATATCGTAGGCATGCCGCCCTGCTGCTTCAGCGGCAGACCAGCCAAACATCTTCTCTGCCGCCGGATTCCATTCCACCACACAGAAGGCGGTGTCCCAGACGATGTAAGCCAATGGCATCCGTTTAATCTGAATCCGCAGGCGCTGGTGAGCATCGCGGATAATCTCCATGCTCTGCTTCAGTTCCTTCTCTTTCTCCTGACGCAAGGTGATTTCCTGACGCAGATCGGCGGTTCGCCGCCGCACCGCCAGACGCAACTGAATAATCCATAACAGGGGCAACAGTGCGACAACCAACGCTGTGCCGACAACTTCCTTCAGGTTGATATTGTCGTGACTGATGTCTGCACGCACCAGCGGATGTTGCATTAACCATGACTGCTCTTCCGCCGTCAGCGACACTGACCTAGGCGACGAATCCGTTTCGCCTGCGTAGGCCCAGGACACTACTCCGCAACATAAAAACGGCAACAGGAACAACAGTAGTCGCACTCGGGAAACCATCAAATAGTCACTTTAAGGGGAGAGAGGAATAACATTGATGCCCTTGCAAAAAAGAATGAGATGGTTTCTGAGTAACTTCAAGGTAACTATCTGAAATCACATTCTTTAGAAAATTGAAGTTACTCTATGAAAATTCGCCCCACGGGGCGTGAGTCGCTAAACAAAAATTTCGTCCTACAAGGCCTGGTGGTTTTTCAGGGGCGAAGGCCGGCATCAGGTAGGTCGAGGTCCTGAAAAACCAGCATAACGCCGTAGGTCGGACTTTTTGCGACGCCATCAATGATAAATGCCGAGAAAAAAAACGCAACCGGCAGCTGATAATTATCTTGCATCACGTCATGCGCACGACCAGGCGCCTGAAATACTCCTGCCGACACCAGTTTTCCACCGCGACCAAACGTTCCAGTGCTTCACCAAAATGCTCACGACCGAGGGTAAACACGCCGTGACCATAGACCAGTGCTGTTCCCGCCGCCCCGATCACCGGCGCAACCTTGTCGGCCAGACCACCGGCGCCAATTTCACCTGGCACAATCGGTGTTGTAGCGAGGAAACGTATCCTCGGGCAGTCCTTCCAGCAGTCTATATTCTCGCATCCGGTCTCTGCACAGAGCATGCTGAGCACGACTGCAAACTTCGGATGACCATGCAGGATAGCGCGGGCACCGGTCGCCTCATAAATACGCCGGTGCGCCAGCAGTTCACTCGATGCAGTCAGGCCGACAGTCGAGGAATTGTCGCAGGGGACCGGGTCAATACACCCTGCCAGTTCGTCAAGACTCGCGCCGGTCTGGCTGATGTAGATCATCCCCCCGTCACGCCAGGAGATATTACCGAAGGCGGAATCAACCAGTTGCAGATCAACGGTACACCGCCCGATGCGCTCGATTTGCGCATAGATTTCACTGCGCTCGACCGGCGGCGTTGCCCGGACGCAGCAATCGGCCAGCGTAATCGGTCGCCGGTACTGTTCGCGCAATGCCGCAACCATCAGCTCATCGTCCGGTGAACGGATGCCCGTGGTCAACAGATCGCTGAGATATTTGACGAAGACCGCGTGCCAGACCGAGGACCAGTTGATGTAGGCCATTTCCGGGGTCATCGCACCGGTGGTGACGATCCCCACCCCTTCAACGATAATCCCTTTGCGCGAACCGAGCAGGTCGGCGAGCAGCGCTGAGGCACCGGTGGTAAGTTCAGTCTTTCTGACCAGCGGGATATCATGCAGAAAGGTCCGGGTTTCGGTGTCGCTGGGAACCAACGTGCGACAATCAGGTGCCGCACGCCGAATCAACAGATCGGTGAGGGGGAGAAGCGGTTCGGCAATCGCCAGCGCCAGGACGTTGATCCGCTCAAGGATCGCCGCGCCAAGCGAGCTCAGATCGGCGGGACCCTGCGCCAGCAGCTTGTCATCCTTGACCAGCAACGCTGCCCGCTGCGGCTTGACCAGCGCATCACGGTGCAGTTTGCCAAGATACTTGTCGAGCTGACTCAGCATGGCAGGGAAACCAGAAAGTTACGATCAACGAAACGCCCGTGCGCGTCGAGGCCGCGCATCCGGTAGTATTTCTGCAATTCTTCATCGAAGCGTGCCCGGTCAAGCGGCGGCACCTCGATCCCGTCACCACTACTCCCCGCCTCGCGGAAAAACCGTTCAGGAAGACAATCATCGATCACACTGAAACCGTTGACATCATTGTACCAGCGTTCGGTCAGGTAGATACGTTCGCCAATCTCCTTGAGCCGCTCGGGGGTAAAGTCCACCCCGGTGACGGCGGCAAGAAGCTCTGCATACTCCTCGATGCCCGCCCCTAAAAAAGCAAATTTACACGCCACCAGCGAATCAATAGCGGCATTGATGTCCTCGGCGATTTTAATCATTCGTGCCTTGCCAGCGAACGAAAAACGGTCGGTCGGCGCAGGTTTGCGGAGAATCTCATGAGCAAGCGGATAGGCGCCGAGGTGACAGCCCCCGTGGTTATTGGTGCAATAGGCCAACGCCATCCCGTAAGCGCCGCGAGGGTCATAGGCTGGCAACTCCAACCCCTTGACACTCATCGATACTTGCGGTTTTCCGGCGGCCAGCGCCAGTTGTCGCGAACCGGCGCACAACTGCTCCCCTGCTCCGCGCCGCCAGACCAGATCATGGAGCAACGGAACCAGTTCGGCCGCCGTCGGAAACGCCCCCCGCACTTCCCCCCAGGTCGCCAGGGTTGCTGCCGCGCTGACCGGATCCAGCCCGAGCTCGTGGCACGTCCGGATAGCCGTGATGATCGCCGTAAGATCACCGATATTATTGAGCGCTCCGAAGTGCGAGAGCGCTTCATATCCGGGCAGATAGGCACCGTCGGCGGTAACTTTTTGACACTGGACCGGACAGCCGCAGCAGCCGACTTTATGGGGAGTACAGGCGGCCCGAAGCGCCGGGCCGGAATAGTTGGCCGCGGCGGCAAAAAAGGTTTTGCAAAAATTTTCTGTCGGGGTCATGCGCCGCTGCGCCAGCAGATCGACCAGCGTCGGCGTCCCGTACGCGCCGAGACCGAGTTCTCCGAAAAGGACCGGCGCGGCGCGGAACAGGCGCAGGATGTCATTGTGCGCGCGTTCGAATCGCGCCGGATCGGCGATTTCCGGCAACTTTGCACCGCTGACCACCACCGCTTTCAGCCGTTTGCTCCCCATCACCGCACCGAGACCACCACGATCCGCCGCGTTGCCGTCGTCGGTGACGATAGTGGCGAAAGGGACAAGGTGCTCCCCTGCCGGGCCGATCGCAACCACACTGCCGCGCCCGTTGAGCGCCGCAATCGTGGTCGAAACAGTGCTTCCCCAGAGGCTGTCGGCAGGGAGCAATTCGGCACCGGACGGCGTGATCGCCAGAACCATCGGAACAGCGGCACGCCCGTCGATCTGCACAACATCGAATCCGGCACACTTGAGCTGTTGGGCAAAACGTCCGCCAACCGAACAATCGTACAGGGTGCGGGTCAACGGTGAACGTGACACCACCGCCATGCGCTCGGCAGTCGGCGCCGCCGTCGCACCGAGCGGACCGGTGGCAAAAAGCAGGGGCATTTCAGGGGAGTATGGCTCAATCTGGAAAAAATCGCGGAACAAACGGACGGCGAGCCCCCGGCCACCAAGATAATGATGCAGCCATTCCTCGGGGAGGGATTCGGTTCGAGCACGACCGGCAGAAAGATCAACCTGCAACAGGCGGCCGTGCCAGCCGAACATCAGTTGAGACTCTGGCTGGATTCTGCGCCCGCGCTGGCAACGCGACTCGGGTCCGACAGCCGTTGCAGGTGGGCGATCAACGGAGTGATGTGCGCTTTGAATTCTGTCAGGTTTGCATCACTGACCGGAGCTACCGATGGGGGTCGAACACTGTAGGGGTTCACCGGGGTACCGCGCTTGTACATGCGAAAGCACAGATGCGGACCGGTCGCCAGTCCGGTGCTGCCGACATAGCCGATCACCTGTCCCTGCGCGACTCTGGTTCCCTGTCGCATCCCGCGAGCGAATTTGTTCATGTGCAGATAAAGGGTTTCGTAGGTATCGTTATGGCGTATTTTGACATAGTTGCCGTTGTATTTGGTGTAACCGATCTTGCTAATCTTGCCGTCGCCGACCGCCTTGATCGGTGTCCCGGTCGCAGCGGCATAATCAATCGCCGGATGCGATTTCCAGGTTTTGGTAATCGGGTGGAAACGCTTGTTACTAAAACCGGAAGAAATATGCGAAAAAGAAAGGGGCGCTTTCAGAAACGCTTTACGCAAACTTTGCCCTTTCGAATCGTAGTACGATGCGTGCAGATCACCATCTTTGAAATAGAAGGCATCGTATGCATTGCCATTGTTCGTAAATTCAGCCGCAAGGATCCGTCCGTAACCGGAAAACTCGCCATCGCGATAGCGGCGTTCAACCAGCACCCGGAAAGCATCACCAAAGCGAATATCGCGAACAAAATCGATATCCCAGGCAAAGATATCCGCCAGCGCCATCGTCAATTCGGCACTTTCGCCAATCTCGGCCATGGCTTCGAAGAGACTGGAACGGATTTCTCCCTGCACCGAGGAAACCCGAACATCATAAGGAATATCCTGCCGCGTAATAGCAAACCCGTCGGCCGTGCGATCAACAATAAACTGTTCGTTGGCGTTGATATCGTATTCAAAGCGGGAGAATGTCCCTTCGGTCAGGCAAATCTTGTACGGTTGCCCGGCACAGAGGGACGAAAGGGGGAAAATGTCGCGACTGTCGCGGTTGAGGTGATAAATTTCCTGCGCCGTCAGATGTTCACCGAGCAGACTGGTGACTGTTTCACCCGGCTGAATCTCCCCTTCATGCCATTCGCGTCGAAGCTCCGGAACAGGCGGCGGAGCAACTTCCACTACTGCGGTATGCGCTTCGATCAGCGGCGGGAGCTGTTCGAGCACCAACCAAAACACCCCGACCGCAGCGAGGACAAGAAACAGGAGCGGTTTGCGCGAGCGGCGGCGTGTCCAAAAATTACGCTTGCCGCGACGCGGGCGAAAAGGGGACTCAATCATGAAACATCCTTACATCCTCAAATGAACATCGTACAAACCTGATAATTAATTAGTGATATTAACATACATTTCTGCCTAATGTCCAGAATGACTGCTGTCGGACTTGCAAATCCGCGTTGGATGAGGTACATCTGACGCGTCGCTATATGTCCCTCACCAACTTGCAACCGACGGTGAACCGATGATCAACACTACACGCCTTGCCGCCGAATTTGCCCGTCAGTCAGCGATTTCCAGCCCCGCCCGCAGTGAAGGGGCGATGGCCGTTTATCTTGCTGAACGCCTGCGGCAGCTCAACGCCGAAGTGATTTTCGACACCGCCGCCACGACTATCGGCAGCGAATGTGGCAACCTGATCGCCCGCCTTCCGGCCCGCCGAAAAAGTGGCGCAGCGCTGCTTCTCGCCGTTCATCTCGATACGGTCGGTCCGGCCGCAGGGATTCAACCGGTGCTGCGCGACGGAATCTTTACCAGTGCCGGGAAGACCGTCCTCGGTGCCGACGACAAGGCCGGCATCGCGGAGATCATCGAAGCCCTCGAAGTTCTCCGCGAAAATGACATCCCTCACGTTACCCTGGAGATCGTCGCCACCGTTTGTGAAGAAATCGGGCTGGTCGGTGCCAAACATCTCGACTACACACTGCTCACCGCCCGTCGCGCGCTGGCCCTCGATACCAACGGCGTCGACCGGATCGTCGCACGCGCTCCCGCCGCCAACAAGCTGCATTTTGAGATCATCGGCCGTGAAGCACACGCCGGAATCGCCCCGCAAAAAGGGCTCTCCGCCATTCGCGTCGCCGCCCGCGGGATCGACCGCATGCCCCTGGGGCGCATCGACGAGGAAACCACCGCCAATATCGGGATCATCGCCGGCGGGGACGCGGGCAATATCATTCCACGCAGCATCGTGCTCGAAGGGGAAGCGCGCAGTCACGATCCACTCAAACTTGCTCGTCAAACCAACATGATGCTGAAATGCATGGAAGATGCAGCGGACGAACTGGCGGTGACAATCGACGGCGAACGCCTCCGTGCCACGATCCACCACACTATTTCCGGTGACTACCCGGCGATGAACGTCGCTGCCGATGCCGACATCGTCAATCTGGTACGGAACGCCGCAACCGCGCTCCATCGACCGTTGCACGTCCTCGCCGCCGGAGGCGGTTCCGATGCCAATATTTTCAATGAACACGGTATCGAAACGGTAATTATGGGCACCGGCATGGACAAGGTTCATACAATTGAAGAACAGGTAACCGTGGCCGACATGGTACGCGTGACCGAACTGCTGGTAGAAGTTATTCGCCAGGCTTGATGGCGTCGCAAAAAGTCCGCTCTACTGCGTTACGCCGGTTTTTCAGGACCTCGACCTACCTGATGTAGGCCTTCGCCCCTGAAAAACCACCAGGCCTTGTAGGACGAAATTTTTGCTTAGCCATCCCATGAGTTTTTGCGAGTGCATCAGGCTTGATACATCAACAAGATTGAGCGTTGGGTAATCACATGAAGTTCAAAATTTCTTCATCGATTGAGGTGGTACAGTTTCCGCCGATCACCGAAGTTCACAACTGGCTGGCAAACGCCCCGGCCAGTTCGTTACCGCTGATCGATCTGTGTCAGGCCGTACCGAGCTGGCCGACAGCGGAAGAACTCACCGGGCATCTGCGCGAACGGCTGACCGATCCGCTCATCGCTCGCTACACCCCCGACGAAGGACTCCCGGAGGTGCGTATGGCCGTCTCGACCTGGCTGCGGGCGCTGTACGGCAACGGCCCCGAAACCAGCGAGATCTGTCTCTCGATCGGTGCCAGTCAGGCGTTCTGGCTGGCGATCACGACCCTTTGTCAGGCCGGTGACGAGGTCATCGTCCAATCCCCCGCTTACTTTGACCACCCCATGGCCCTCGCTGCGCTCGGCGTCTGCCCCGTTTTTACCGCCTTCAATCCGGAAAGTGCCGGGCAACCTGATCTGGCCGAAGTGGAACAATTGATCACCCCCCGCACTCGCGCCCTGCTGCTGGTGACCCCGAGCAACCCGACCGGCGCAGTGATCCCGGCCGCGACGATTCAGCGCCTCTACGAACTGGCCGCCGCGCACAATATTGCCCTGATTCTTGACGAAACCTATCACTGTTTCCTGCCTGAAGACGAGCCGCCCCATGCGCTGTTTAACAATGAGGAGTGGGGTGATCACTTCATCCAGCTGCTCTCCTTCGGCAAAACCTTCGCCCTCACCGGGTATCGAGCCGGAGCGCTGGTGGCATCGGCGGCTTTTATTCGTCAGGCACTTAAAGTTCAGGACAGTATGGTGGTCTGCCAACCACGTATCAGCCAGACCGCAATCAAGTTCGGTTGTGAACATCTCGACGACTGGGTGGCACGTAACCGCAAAATGATGAACCGGCGTCACGATCGTTTTTGTACCGAGTTCGGCGATGATGACAACCTCTTTACGATTGTTGCCAGCGGCGCTTTTTTTGCGTGGGTGAAGCATCCATTCAACGGACACAACGGTCGCGAAGTCGCCAGGGCTCTGGTCGAAAAGGCGCGCATCATCTGCCTGCCGGGAGAAGCGTTCGGACCAAACCTTGAGGGGTATCTGCGCCTGGCGTTCGGCAATATCGATGATGAGCAGATTCCGGAGGCCGCACACCGCTTTCGCGAATTTTCGTTGTAACTCTTTACCCCGCGTCAGCGCCGCAACTCATCGCCCCCCTCATCCACACGCTATACTCCAGCTGGCGGGAACGGAAGGCCGAGCCGTTGTCGTCGACATAGAGTTTGCGCGAAAGACCCCGTTTGCCAAGGGCACTCTGGAAGGCCTCCATGAAGGGTGCCAGAGCTTCCGATAAATAATCCCCCGATGTAGGTGAGGGGGGGGCACGTAAAAGGGCGGAGAGTTCGTCAAAACTCTCCTCACCATTCCACTGTCTTGCTGTCAAAATCTCGACCACGGCCCATCCAGTTTCCCGGCAGGCACAGAAAAAGCCGTGACCATCACGCGCGGCTGTGGCAAACTGCTGCTCATGACGCACGCCCTCCCCTCATTGCCGATCGACACCATCCTGCCAAAGTTGCAGGAGGCCCTGTCGCGACATTCTGCTGTCGTGCTGCAAGCGCCCCCCGGGGCCGGAAAAACGACCCGTGTGCCGCTGGCGCTACTCGACGCGGACTGGCTGCGTGGCCAGTCAATCTTGATGCTTGAACCGCGCCGACTCGCAACGACCAACGCCGCACGCTACATGGCCCAACAGCTCGGCGAACAGGTCGGGGAGACCGTTGGCTACCGGATTCGTTACGCACAGGAGGTATCCTCGGCCACCCGCATCGAGGTTGTCACCGAGGGGATCCTCACCCGCCGTCTGCAAACAGACCCGGAGCTGCACGGCGTGGGTCTGGTGATTTTCGATGAGTTTCACGAACGCAACCTCAACAGCGATCTTGCTCTGGCGCTGTGCCGCGATGTTCAGCTCAATCTGCGTGCCGATCTGAAAATCCTGGTCATGTCCGCCACCCTTGACGCCACACCGGTCGCCACGTTACTCGCGGCACCGCTACTCACCAGCAGCGGCCGCAGCTTCCCGGTCACCATCCACTACCTGGACCGCGACCCCGAACGTGACCCGGCGGTCTGGACCGCCGCCGCCGTGCAGCGCGCCTTGAGGGAAACCAGTGGCGATCTGCTCGTGTTTCTGCCCGGTGCGGGAGAGATTCGCCGCTGCGCCGACCGGTTGCGCAATCTGTCGGATATCGACATCCGCCCGCTCTACGGCAACCTGCCATTTTGCGAGCAGGAAGCGGCCATTCGCCCCGGCCCACGCCGCCGGGTGGTGCTGGCAACCAATATTGCCGAGACCAGCCTGACCATCGACGGCATCGAGGTCGTCATCGACAGCGGGCTTGAGCGCCGCCCGCGCTTCGCCCCGCAACGTGGTCTCAACCTTCTGGAGACAGTCCGCATCTCCAAGGCAAGTGCCAAGCAGCGGACCGGACGCGCCGGACGACTCGGGCCGGGACGTTGTTACCGGCTGTGGAGCGCGGGCACCCACGGGGCACTGCTCCCCTTTGCCCCGGCGGAAATCAGTGTCGCCGATCTGACCTCGCTGGCGCTTCAACTCGCCGCATGGGGGAGCACCGAGGTCAGACAGTTGGCGTGGCTCGACCCGCCCTCCCCAGGTCGTTTGAATGCCGCGCGCAAACTGCTGCGTCTGCTCGGCGCACTCGACGCCAGTGATGCCCTGACCCCGCTCGGCAAGCGCCTGGCGGCACTGCCCACCGATCCGCGCAGCGCTCGATTGTTGCTGGCGGCAGAGGATGAAAAGCAGCTGCCCCTCGGCATTGAGCTGGTGACCTTGCTCAACGCGCGGCGCGACCTTGCCGCCAGCGCTGATGTTACGACGGCACTTACCTCGATCGACAGCCAACCGGACACCACCCTTGACCGGGAACGGCGCTACTGGCAGCAACATTTCCGACTCGGCAGTAACCAGCGTCCACTGCGTGATCCGGCAGTCATTGCCCGGCTGCTCGCTGGCGCCTGGCCTGATCGCATCGGTCGGCGGCGCCCTGCTACCGATCATCATTATCTCCTTGCCAATGGCCGGGGCGCGACATTGCGTTCAGGAAGTGCTCCGCTTGGCAGCGAATGGCTGGTTGCCATCGACTGTGTCGGGAGGCCCGGTACGGAGGATGAAATTCGGCTGGCCGTGCCGCTGGAGAGAAAAGTCATTGAGGAACTTTATCCCGCCGCATTGGCCTGGCGGCGTGAAGTCATCTGGGATGAGCGCGAAGAACGGGTCGTGGCCCGCGAGGTCCGGCGGCTGTGGGCACTCGTCTTTCAGGAACGCCCGATCAAGGCTCTGGCGGAAGAACGTAGCGCCGCCGCGCTGGACGGCTTGCATACGCATGGCCTCGGTGTGCTGAACTGGAACGCTCCGGCGCAACGGTTGCGTGCGCGGCTGGCGTTTCTGCAACGTAGCGCAGCGCACGAGGGGTGGCCGCCGATGGATGACGCGGCGCTGCTGGACACGGCGTCAAGCTGGCTGGCCCCCTTGCTGGACACGGTCGGGACAAGAGTCGACTTTGCCAAAGTCGATCTCGTCGCCGCCCTGAACAACCGGCTCAACTGGCAGCAACGCACCGAACTCAAGCGGCTCGCCCCCGAGCACATCACCGTGCCAAGCGGCGCCGACATCCGCCTCGACTATCCGTCGGACGGTGCGCCAGTTCTTGCCGTTAAACTGCAGGAAATGTTCGGTAGCGTCGACACCCCGCGTATCGTTGCCGGGCGCCAACCAGTGGTACTGCACCTGCTCTCCCCGGCAGGCCGACCGTTACAGGTGACCCAGGATTTACGGACATTCTGGAAAGACGTTTATCCTGACGTAAAAAAAGAGATGAAGGGCCGCTACCCCAAACACCCCTGGCCGGACGATCCGTGGCTGGCGGTGCCGACGCGCCGCACAAAGCAGCACAGGAATTGATTGCTATTGAATGGGGAGGTTGTTATAAACAGGTTCACTTTTGATGCACTCGCAAAAAAGAATGAGATGGGTCGCTAAGCCATCACTTTTAGCGCGGCGACATCACACCAAGGAGTTCATTCATGACGCAGGCCCTGCCCCCTTTGAAAAAAATGTCCATAAAAACGTTTGCTCTCTTTATCGCTATCTGGATTGTCGTCATGATTGCTGTTTTTGCCGGCTCGGCTATCTACAACAATTACAAAGGGCAGCAGTACCGTGACACCGCTGTCCCGTATCTGCTCAAAATCATTCCCGAGTTATCGCAATGGAATCCGCAGCAGATCAAGGGGTTGATGGCGGAAGAAGCGTTGCAGAATATTCCTGACAATAACTTTCTGACGATGATCAATTTCTTTTCAAAACTGGGAGAACTTCAGCGCGTTGATACGCCCGTCTTCGAAAAAACCGATACACGGCTGACTGCAAAGGGCACAACGCAGAAGATCATCGAATATTCAGTCAAAACCGTCTACGAAAATGGCGACGCCCTGCTCAATATCAGACTGCTCGACCTCGATGGCAGCTTCGCAATCTATCATTTCAGCTTCGGTTCTGCGGTATTGTCGGGCAAATAGCACCCCGCCACCATCGCCACAACGCAACTGCGGCTTGCTGCCGGAGTCCTTTTGCATGGGCGCCAAAGGTGCCCCCCCCCGGCTCTCCCACCTTCTGTTCTTGCTGTGCCTCAGCCGCAAAAAAGGCGCAACAGCTGCGCATGAAATTTACAATTACAGCACAGTTGGTT
>JAHYIW010000016.1 GCA_019429445.1 Desulfuromonadaceae bacterium | reverse complement strand
GTTTTTTCGACCAAATTTGCTGAACTGGATCAGGAGCGTCAACGTTTCCAGAGTGTTATTGAGAAGCTCGAACAGGAGGAGGGTGCTGCAAACAAGGCCAGCGATCAGGTCAAGGAGGCCGCCGTCATGCGCGCGGGGCTGGAAGCGCAGCTGGCAAGTCTGGCTGACCGCCGCAAGACGAACGAGAATAGCGCCGAAAAATTGACTGAGCTGCACAAGGAACAAGAGACAATCAGGCTTGAACTGGTTGAAAAACAGAAGGTGCTGGAAAGTTACAGCCGGTTGCAATCCGCCATCGAAATAGCTGAGCAGGAGAAGCAACAGCACCAGAGCGCTCGCGATCGTTTCGTTGCCAATCAGCAGCAGGCGACCGAATTGGTTCAGCGTCGCGCTGACCTGGAAAAATTTAACAAGCACCTCAAGCAGTTGCAGGACGATCTGGTTGTCAGGGAGGAAACCATGAGTCATGCGGCGAAGGCGTATGACGCTGCCGAACATGAGCAACTGCGTCTGCGGAAGGATACTCTCTGGGGGGAGGTCAGCGCGCTCGGCCAGAAGGCCAGGAGTTTGGCCGACGATGTTTCCCGATTGTCTGCCGAGGTCGATAAGCTCAAGCAGCTGGAAAAAAGTATTGTCGCCAAAAAAGAGCTGATCAAGTCATATAAGGAAAAGGAGGAGCTGGTCAAGTTCCTGCGCAACCGGGTCTTTCGCAACGTCTCGACCTACATCTCAGAGCGTTTCCGTGAAGAGATCAGCCAACGCGCCAACCGCATCTATCGAATCATTGCCGAGGTCGACGAGGAACTCGCCTGGGGGGAGAACTACCGGATCGTCTTAAGCGACATGGTCGACGGAGAGCTGCGCGAACGCTACGACGATCAACTCTCCGGCGGGCAGACGATGAGCGCGGTGGTTGCCCTGCGGCTGGCGATGTTGCAGACGATCGGTGCGCGGATTGCCTTTTTCGACGAGCCGACCTCGAATCTCGATGCCGCTCGGCGTGAGAACTTGGCTCAGGCATTTCGAGCGATCGATGTCGGTCAGGAAGAGGTCACCGAACATTGGTACGATCAACTCTTTTTAATCAGTCATGATGTGGCGTTTACCGAGGTCACGGATCAGATCATCCAGATTGGTGAGCAGTATTGAATTGTCTGTTGATGTGGTCAGTAAACTCACAACTCATCTTCATCAGAGGAAAAGGTGGCAGCAGATTTAAAAACCGGTTAGAATAATCGCTGTCTGAACATAAACCCTTAAAAATCAAATGAGTACATGTGCGCATTCGCTAACTTTTTTCTGACTTTGTTCCTCTTTGACGGTATCGTGTCGCTGCTCGACGAGCTGATCATCCTGCTCTTCAGTACGTCGCTGCTGACCCTGCTACGCCAGCCGTTGGCCTTGCTGGTTACCGTGCTGGTACTCCCGCTGTTTATTGGTCTGGCAATCAATCAGCGTCTGCCGAAGAGGATTTTTTTACCGCAAATTGCCTTTATCATCTGGTCCTTTGCCAGTCTCTGGCCGCTTCCGGTAATCATCGGCTCTCAACCAACCGCGTTGCTGGCAGCAGCAGCGCAGGTGCTGCTCGGGATGTTGCCGTTGGTCATGGTGCGCCGACGGTTGCGACGTCGCTGGGAACTGCGCCGGGAGCTGTTTGCGCGTCCCACCTTTAATCGCCGTTATTTCATCAAGTTTACCGCGACCAGCCTGATCACGGCGCCGTTTGTGCTGTTGCTGACCGGATGGTTGATTGCCTGCTATCTGGTTTATCTACAGTCAGGCGGTTTTGTGCGGCTGGCCCCTAACGGCCTGTATATGGTTGAGCGAGACTATGTCCGTGAGGGGAAAACGATTCGGCTGAGCAGTATGATTCACGTTGGTGATCAGGCTTTTTACGATGAGATGGCAAAAGCACAAGGTGCCGGACGCACGGTCATCCTCGCCGAAGGGGTAACGGATCGCGATGGGCGCCTGGTTCATGCCTTCAACTATATGGGGCTGGCGGGGGTGCTTGGGCTGAGCTCACAGGAAAGTATGACCATGGATGGCCGCTTGCTCACTGCCAATGAATTTGATACTCCTGAGTTTGTTGCGGCGGGGCAGAATCGTCCGGATATTATTATTGCCGATCTTGATGTCAGCGATTTTGATGTTGTGACTATTAATTTTTTCAATACGCTGGGGATTCATCTGCGTGATGGCGAGTCGTTTGTCGACGGTTTTAAATCGTTTTTACTCTGGTCTAATGAAAACATGACCCCTGCCATGAATGCGACGATCACTGCAGATATCATTGATAAACGCAACGCTGCGGTCGATGTCTGGCTGTCGAAAGTCCTTGGTTACTACGACACTGTTTTGATTCCGTGGGGCGCACTGCATATGGCGGGGATCGAGCAGGCTGTCATCGGGCGCGGATTTCAGCTGATCACAAGTGAGGAACGACTCAGTATCGATTTTGGCACATTGCCCTTCAGAGCATTTTTCGACGCGTTACATCAACAGTGATTTTCCGCTAATCTTCCAAATGGCTTCATGATAAACGGTGCCGCTTTTCGCTTTACCGATATTGACCTTCCAGGATGGCGCTAAGTGCCTGTCCGACCAGTTTCTCGTTATCATCATCCGTTTCAATTTCTACCGGGTTTTCTGCCGGGCTTATTGACTCAAAATGTTCGCGTTGTTGCCGGTAGAGTTCCGGGCGACCATCGGAGATGTCGGTTCCCGCGCGATGCCGTGCAGCAAGGCGTTGCAACGCCACTTTCGAACGACAATGCAGGTGCAGTAAATGACATGGCAACCGATGACGCCGGGCCTCGTCGCGGAATGCGTCGCGCTCGGCCCGACGCGAAAATGACGCATCAACAATGACTGTTTGCCCCTTTGACAAAGCGGTACCTGCCAGTTCACGCGTGCGCTGGTAGGTCAGTTCACTGATTGAATCTGAATAAATACCGGCACCGAAAGCGGATTTATTCGTATCACGGGAATCGACGACCAGCCCTTTGCGAATCTGGTCAGAGCGGAGCAACAGCGCTCTTGTTGAGCGGGTCAGTGACCGGGCAAGGGTGCTCTTGCCAACGCCCATCAGGCCGCTGACCAGCACCAGAGACGGCTGACACATATCCCCCAGGGCAAGATTAAAGTAACGTCGCGCGCGTTGACTGGCGCGGTTGCGGACAGCGTCCGGGGCATCACGGTCCGCGCTCAGAAACGATTCGACCTTGCCGCGTACCCAGGCGCGATAGACCCGATAGAAGCGCAGCAGCTCAGCGGTGAGCTCCATGGTGACCTTTTGTTGATAGGCTGCAAGCAGCGCGTTGGCCAGATCGGCCCGGTCGCGGTACTCCAGATCCATGATTAAAAAGGCCAGTTCATCGGCAATGTCAATCTGCCGGAAGCGCAGGTTGAACTCGATACAGTCGTAGATTTGAATCGGATCGGTCAGACAGATATGCTCCGCATGAAGGTCGCCGTGAAGCTCGCGAATGAAGCCGGATTGCTCACGTTGGCGTAAGATTTGACGGTGGTGACGATAGAAATTTGCCAGCCAGAAACGCACGTATTTGATGCCGCTGGCGGGCAATGTGGTCCCCAGAAAAGGGTGTGTCTGGATTATATTTTCACGCCAGTTGCCTCTCATCGTGCCGCAAAACACCGGTGCTGGCGGATGGACCGGTGGCGCGGCTTGATGAAAATCGACCAGCTGTCCTGCCAGGCGCACCATCTCCGCTGCAAGGTGCGGTGTATCGTTCTCTATCAGATAATCGAGCATCCGTTCACGGGGGAGGCGTTTCATCATTACTGCATACTCAACGACCTCTCCGGCACCGTTGATCGTGTAGTGTCCGTCAGCACAGTTAATGGTCACAACAGTCAGATAGGTGTCGGGCGCGTAACGGCTGTTGAGCCGCAGTTCTTCCTTGCAATAATGATGGCGCTGATCGAGTGTCGTGAAATCAAGAAAGCCGAGATCAAGCGATTTTTTGAGTTTGTAAACGTACTGGTCAGTCAGATAGAGACGTGAAATATGTGTTTCCTGAAACTCGACATGCGTGGTGGGGTGAGGGTAGGTGCGCGGTGTCAGTAACGCCCGGTGAAGTGCTGTAGTGGTCATCGGCGGCTCCGTTGCTCTGCTCTTCTTCAACCTTTAACAGACGTTTTGTTGCTGTCAAACCAAAGCTGTTTTTCATCTTGGGCTGGCAGGCAGTAAAGTTGGTTGATTTTCGCTGCTGAACCTGTAATCTTAGATAAATTATGATTATCGAAAGGCCTTTGTAATGCGAAAATTGAGCAAAATAGTGGTGATTTTTTTTGCTACTTTATGTGCGTCTGTGCTCGGTAGTATCCTGCTTGTTTATCTGTTGATTACTCCCGAACGGGTTCGCGAGACGCTTGTACCGCTAGCGGAGCAAGAGCTCGGACGTGAGGTCAGCCTCGGTGAGATCGATATCAGCCTCTGGTCGGGAATTTGTCTGCGTGAGCTGACCGTGGCTGAAGCGGACGGTCAAGGCACATTTCTCTCAATTGATGAACTGGTTTTACGTTACCGCTTCTGGCCCCTGTTGCGGTTACGGGTCGTGGTGGATGAAGCACGTTTATCCGGTGCGCGCGTGTCGCTGATCAAACTGCCTGATGGCGTGTTCAACTTTTCAAGTTTGGTAAAATCGTCTGCTGAAGGCACTCCGCCAAAGGAGGAAAAGCTGCCGCGGCAGGGCACTGATTCGAGTGACAACTCGTTTGATCTGCAGATTGCAACGATTGCTCTGAACAACTGCGCACTCAACTACGAAGATCGTTCCACGGGGGTTGCTCAGGCACCGTTGAAAGTTGATCAATTTAATCTACTGATTCATGATTTTTCTTTGACGGAAGCATTTAATTTTAAAGCAGATACGAAGGTTAATGGTGAATCTATCGCCGTCCAGGGGACATTGTCGTTGAAGAAGCCTGGCGTCAGTATGTCATCGTTGTTACAGGTTCGTGACCAGCAAGTTGATTTAACGGTGAAGATTCACGATCTCCAGTCGCAACCGTTGCAGGTTGATTGGCAGGCATCCGCTGCAACACTTGATCTTGACCGTTTATTGCCATCTGGAGCCACCACCGCAAACGAAACACCATCACAACGCGCTGCGACGGCGGCCGTCCCGACCGCTGAAGAGATTGGACCGTTTGATCTGCCGCTGCGGATGCAGGGTAAAGTCAAAATCAGCAAAATCCTGCGACAGCAGATAGTGATAACCGATTTTGTCAGCAAAGTGAATTTGATTAACAATATTTTTACCCTTGAAGCGTTGACTGCACGAGTTGCAGAAGGAGGTGTGTCTGCTCAAGGGTCGATTGATCTTGGGCGCAAGGGGTTGGCATACACGCCCTCAGTCATTGTTGACAAGGTCCAGGCGGCGTCTTTTGTCACCATGTTTTATCCCGCTTTGACCGGCATGGTGAATGGTTCGCTAGCGCTTTCAGCGCAACTCTTTGCGACCGGAACGCAACTTGACACGATTAAGCAGACCCTTTCGGGGGACGGCAAGTTTGCCTTGAACGATGGTCAATTATCCGGGACGGCACTGATTAACGGATTGGCCGAGATGATTGGTGAAGAGCGACTCAAGACGCTGGAGTGCGATGATTTCTCCGGCAATTTCAAGATTGATAACGGCAAGGTGAGCATTACCAGCAGTTACCATGGCAGTGACCTGGAAATGACTCCGCTCGGCACGATCGGACTCGATGAAAGCATCGATCTTCGTCTCGATACAAGGGTGTCTCCAGCGGTGATGAGCAAGGTTGGGGGGAAGCATAACCTCGGGCGAATGTTGAGCGATGATCGCGGGTGGGGGATCGTCCCCTTGCGAATTAGCGGGACGTTGACCGACCCCAGGTTTAAACTCGACTCAAAAGGAGCGCGTGAGCAGCTCAAACGTCAGGCGACCGAAAAAATCCTTGAAAAGCTTGACGAAAAGCTGGATAAAAAACTTGGTGGGGATGAGGGGCAGGGGAGTTCCTCACGGACCCGGATTAAAAACACTTTGAAAGATTTATTTGGCAATTAACTGATGCACTCATGTGCAATCAACGATACGGGAGTCTTGTATATGTCCGGAATTGATCAGTTCAGCGGCTATGAAGTTATTCGCGCCGCAATGGAAGTTGAAAAAAAAGGACGGAATTTTTACCGTGCGATGGTTCAGCGTGCGGGCGGAACGGCGGCAAAAAATGTTTTTATTCAACTGGCCAATGATGAAATTCAGCATCTCAAGATACTGAACACGCTGCTGGAAAAATATCAGGACAGCTTTTTTTGGGAGCAGGAGCCCGAGTTTTTTCCGTATCTGCGTTTGTTTAATGAGGAGGCCACCTTTCCCTCCGTTGACGCACTTGATGAGGCATTGCAAGCGGAACACCCCGACCTTGCGGCTATCGACCTGGCTGTAGCGGCAGAAAGAAAGTTTGCCAGTTTCTTTACCCGCGTCACCGCGATCGCCAAAACGACGGAAGGGGCCAAGGCGTTCAAATGGCTGGCAGAGGAAGAAGAGCGGCATGCGCAGTTGTTGCTGGAACGTCGTTCCTTTCTGCTTCGGGCCTCTTGATCTTTTGTCAGCCTCAAGGGGAGAGATTTTTTAACGTGCAATCTGTCTGCTTTTTGATTAAAATGACATAAACGTCTCGTCGTCGAGGTGGCTTATGTTCGGAGTCGAAACCTTGTTAAATGTCCCGTTTATGATGGGAGTGTTCGCGTTTTTCGTTGTCTGTGTGTCGTTACTCAGGCTACTGAATGATCAGGAATTTTATCGACTCACCTCCATGAAACGCTTCTGGGGGCGCAAGCCTGGCATCGTTCTTCATTTTATTACGAATGTGTGCCTGCCCCTGATCTGCGGCGTGGTGTTTTTGACTCAGGGTATTGTTGCTTTTGCAGAATACCGGAATGCCCCCCGTTCATCGTTCAGCCGTTCAGTCGAATCTTTCGTTACAATTGAAAGTCAGCGGATCATCATCATCGCCGCTGCGGTCATGTCTGTCGATTTTCTTCTCCTGAATGAGCGTAACATCGCACCTTGACAAAATATCTTTGCATTACTATCTTCACGCTGAAATGTTGAAAATCATTATTGCTTGAAGGAGAAAATGCAAAATGGCAAAGACCAAAGATCGGGAAACCGGCCGGATTTCCATTCACACTGAAAATATCTTCCCAATTATCAAAAAGTGGCTCTATAGCGAGAAGGAAATTTTTCTTCGCGAACTCGTCTCCAATGCGGTTGATGCAATCAAAAAATTGTCTCATATCAACCTGGTTGACGGGTTGCAGCTTTCTGAAAACTATGCCATCGATATTACCCTCGATAAAGACGCCGGAACGCTGACTATCAGCGATAACGGCGTGGGCATGAATGCCGATGAAATCCGCCGTTATATCAACCAGATTGCCTTTTCTTCCGTTGCAGAATATGTCGAAAAATACAGCAAACTTGCCGAGGATAACCAGATTATCGGTCACTTTGGACTCGGGTTTTATTCGGCGTTTATGGTTGCTAAAAAAGTTGAGATCCGCTCACTTTCCTATTTACCTGAATCAGTCGGCGCACATTGGTCGTGTGACGGCTCGACAAAATACCAGTTGTCCAAAATTGACAAGGCTGAACGCGGCACTGAAATTGTACTGTTTCTTGAAGATGGCGAAAAAGATTTTCTTGAACCGGTCAAGGTGCGCGAGGTGCTGGAGCGATATTGCAAATTTCTTCCGGTGCCGATTCGCCTTGCGGGGGAACAGATCAACGACTGCAACCCGCTCTGGAACCAGCCTTCTGCTGAGATTGACGCCGCGACCTACAAGGAATTCTACCGCAAACTTTATCCGTTTTGCGAAGACCCGCTTTTCTGGATTCACTTCAATGTTGACTTCCCCTTTAACCTGAAGGGGATCCTCTATTTCCCGCGGCTCAATAACGAGTTTGACGTCAGTCGCAGTCATATCAAGCTTTACTGCAACCAGGTCTTCGTTTCCGACAGCTGCGCGGAGTTGATCCCTGAATTTCTCACCCCGCTTCAGGGGTGTATCGATGCCCCCGATCTGCCGTTGAATGTTTCGCGGAGTTATCTGCAGAATGATCCTCAGGTGCGCAAAATCCGTGAGGTGATCACCAGCCGCGTCGCGACAAAAATCGTTGAACTGGCAAAGAGCGAGATGTCCGTTTTCGGACCGATCTGGGATGATATCCACCCCTTTGTCAAGTTCGGCATGATGCGCGACGACAAGTTCAGCGACAAGGTGAAGGATCATATCGTTTACCGCACGACTGCAACAGAGCGCTACACAACACTCCCCGCCTATCTCGAACGAGCGGCGGAATCGCACCAGGACAAGGTTTATTACGCCACCGATGAGACCGCGCAGGCGTCGTATCTTCGCTTGTTTGCCGGTCAGGGCATTGAGGTGTTGTTACTCGACGCGATGATCGACAATCATTTTATCCAGTTTCTCGAAATGAAGAACAGCGGGGTGAGCTTTCTGCGGGTCGATTCCGAGTTGGCGGAAACGCTGGTCGGGAAACAGCCCGCAGACGACATCGCAACATCCCCGTCCGGTGCAACGCGTTCCGAACAGGCCTTGAAGGTTTTTCGCGACTGTCTTCCGACCGATCTGGACATCAAGGGGGAAACCCTGCACGACGCGTCGATTCCGGCGCTGTTGATGCAGTCGGAGCAGAAGCGCAGATTGAGTGAAATGACGCGGATGATGGGTCACAAGGAGGGACTTCCTGCTGAACATCAATTACTGGTTAATCACGCCAACCCGATCGTGCGTAAAATTGCAGAATTGAATGAAAGCGGGCGCCGGTCCGATGCTGAAATGCTGGTTGCTCATGTGTATGATCTCGCCCAGCTGGCCGCCGGTGGGTTTAATAAGGAGCGCATGGAACAGTTTCTGGTGAGAAGCTACCACCTTCTGGAATTGGTTAATCCTGAATAAAATAGCCATTTTACCTTTTCAATCTTTCTTCTCCGACCTGTTTGTGCTTGACGGGCCTCTCTTCCACGAGTAGTTTTGGCGTTAATGTATCGTTATTATTGAACTGTTAAATGGTGCCGGGAGATATACTCCGGAGAGGGTGTCTGTGTGATGGTTATGACAAATCGTCAGGTTGGAAGTCGCTGTCGTCTTTATTCGCTCTTTGGCCTTTTTCTCGGGGTTCTCGCTCCTATCGGCTGGGCATTTTTACGGTTGATCGTTTTCTGGGATGCCAATCTGTCGATCATCGACCAGGTAACGGGAGATGTCTTTACCAGTGTTGAGTCACAATTGCGCTATGCCTACATGGGGGGAGGGACGGCCCTGGTCCTTGCGTTTCTTGGTTATCAAATCGGGCGCCGGACGGAAGATATTTATACACGTGCGGAGGCTCTCGGCAAACTGAATAAAACCATTGATGAACAGAAAAATATTTACGAAAAACGCTTTACCGATCTGAACGCCGGAATCAAAAATTTTCACACCATCAGCAGTCAGATTCAGAAAACCCTTGATCGTGATATTGTCCTGAATCTTACTGTCGACGGTTTGCACAATGTTCTTGGCTACGACCGCGTCAATTTGTTTTTGGTTGATCGTGAGAACAACTGTTTGCGGGCGGTGGCGATGCGCGGTGAGACGGTGCACGATATCGGCAACATTTCTTTGCCGCTCGACCAACGCGCCGGTTCTTTTTACAAAGTCATTAAAGAGGGGGAAGTCCTGCTGGTTGAAGATATCAGTGAACTTTCTCAGGAATATCATCTACAGCCACCCTGTAACGCCATCAAACAGCTATATTCCAAATCATTTATTATCTGCCCGATTATCGTACGTGGCGAAGTGGTTGGACTCTACGGAATTGATAATTGTTTCAGTGGTAAACCGCTCAATGACAGCGATGCCGATACGGTGAAGTTGTTTGCCGATCAGGTTGCGACGACCCTGACCAAGATCCGGATGATTAACGTGATTGAAACGTTGACCAATGAACTGGAACACACCTTCAAAGAACTGCTCAAGTTTCGCGAGGAACACCGGCGTCTTGATCTCGCGCTTAATCAGGCGACGACCTCAACAGGTGAGGCGATCAGCGAGATATCAGATGCCGCCGGGGTTGTGCACGAGGCGGTTGATGTGACCCGTTCTACAGCCAGTGAAATGTCAGCAACGATTGAGGAAGTTTCAGAAAATCTGGGACGACTGACAGATTGTGTTGATAAATCAATCTCAGCGATGACTGAAATCTCCGCGACAATCAAGTCGGTGGAAGAGAACAGCTCTCGCTCTCACGATATGTCACAAACCGTCATGGAACGTGCTGAGGTTGGTGCCCGCGCGGTCACTGATACCCTGACGGGATTACAGGGGATTTCTTCAGCCGTTGAGAGTGCGGTGGCCGCGATTGAACGGCTGCTCGACAAGGGGGATGAAATTGGCAACATTACGACAGTTATCAACGAGATAACGCAAAAAACCAATCTGTTGGCATTAAACGCGGCTATTATCGCCGCGCAGGCCGGTGAACATGGACGTTCTTTTGCGGTTGTTGCCGATGAGGTGCGCAATCTTTCGCTGGAAGCGGCGGATTCAACCGGAGCGATTGAGCAGATCATCTCTGAAATCCAGATGCTGACCCAGGAAACGGTGCACAATATTTCGCAGACCCGCACCCTGGTTAACGACGGGGTCAAGTTTGGTCACGGAATGGAGGAATCGCTCAGGGATATCCTTGACGGTGCCTTTCAAGCGATGAATATGTCGTCGGAAATGAGTGTGGCAACACAGGAAGTTTCGCGCAGTGCTGATTCTGTTTCGCACTCGATCACCGAGCTGGGAGATATGGCCTCACGCATTTCAACGGCTTCACGCGAGCAAACCCTGGCGACCCATAATATTGCTGAAGCGATCGAAGAAATCAAGCGGCTGACTGACGACATGGTTGAGGCAACCGAGATCCAGAAAAGTAATACGCGCGACATTGAATCGGCGGTCGGTTCTGTTAGTTCAATGGTGACCCGAATCTTCTCCGAGATAGAAAATCGACAAAAAGGCAGTTGTAAGATTATCGAAAGTCTGGAGGCTCTGAAAGGGGTAACAGATTAATTTCCCACTTTGCTGTCGGAACCAGAACGGGGACGTAACCGAATAAACGGCTATGCCCCCGTTAGATATAAAGCAAAGGTTGTGGATTCTAGGCACACTCTGAATAGCCACATGAATGGCACACGCAACAACCGCCTTCGTGCTCAACTGGACCGCCACACTCAGGACAAGCCCCGCTGTTTTGCGTATGCTCCCCGACCATCTCTTCCCGCTCCGCCATGTGCAGCTGAATCGCCTTGGCAACAGCGTCCGCACATGATGTCACACGGTTTGCACCAAAACCAGCCGGTTTGTGGCAGGTGATGCCGATCATCTGTTTGACTGCTTGCCGTGCCTGAACGCCTGAACGCCAGGCCAGAGAGACGAGACGGCCGATTGCTTCACACTGAGAAGCCGCACAACCACCTGCCTTGCCCATCGTGGTGAAAAGTTCAAAAACACCGCTCTTGTCCTCATTGACAGTAATATAGAGTGGGCCACAACCGGTTTCCATTTGATAGGTGGCACCTTTAAGTGCGCGCGGTCGCTCACGTTTGCGCCCAGCTTTTCCAGTTTCCATTGGAATATTGTCTTCCGGCCGGGCTTCACTTTTTCCACCAACCGACAGAACCTGCATATCACGAGATCCGTCACGATAGATTGTGACCCCCTTGCAGCCACTCTGATAGGCCAGACGATAAACTTTGGCAACATCGTCACGCGTCGCATTCTTGCAGAAATTGACCGTTTTGCTGACGGCATTGTCCGTGTGATTTTGAAAAGCTGCCTGCATGCGGATATGGTCTTCCGGGGAAATGTCATGCGCGGTGACGAACAGAGCACGAACATCCTCCGGAATTTCCTCAATCTCCTGAATGGTGCCATGTTCGGCGATTTTCTTCATCAATTCAGGGCTGTAAAAATTGCGTTCACGAGCAATTTCTTCAAAGATCGGGTGCACCTCAACCAGGATGTCATTATCGAGTACCTGACGGACATAGGATACCGCAAAGAGCGGTTCAATGCCGCTGGACGCATTGCAAATGATTGAAATCGTTCCGGTCGGGGCGATTGTGGTGGTCGTTGCATTGCGTATTTTTTTTGTCTTTGGCCGGTCAAAAACGCTCCCCTTGAAGTTCGGGAAAGCACCACGTTCCACCGCCAACTGCTGCGAAGCGGCATGCGAAACATCGTTGATGAATTGCATGACCTGCTTGCCAAGTTCTATCGCTTCATCACTGTTGTAAGGGAATCCCAGCAAAACCAGCATGTCAGCCCACCCCATGACGCCCAGGCCGATTTTGCGGTTGGCCCGGGTCATCTCACCAATCTGCGCCAGCGGGTAATTGTTAACCTCGATAACATTGTCGAGGAAGCGCACCGCGTGTCTGATAACGTGATCAAGCCTGTCCCAATCAACCTCACCGTTTTTGACCAGTTTCGACAGATTGATCGAACCAAGATTGCACGATTCATAGCCAAGCAGCGGTTGTTCGCCACAAGGATTGGTCGCTTCAATCTCTCCAATATGCGGGGTAGGATTGTCGCGATTAAGGCGATCGAGAAAAATAATTCCCGGTTCACCGTTGCTCCAGGCCATATCCACAATGTGATCGAATACTTTGCGCGCAGATTTGGTCCCGAGAACTTCACCGTCACGCGGGTTGATAATTTCATACTCCGTATCGTTTTCAACCGCCTCCATGAACCCTTCAGTCATGCCGACGGAAATATTAAAATTATTCAGTTTGGTTTGATCCCGCTTGCACATAATGAAATCCATTATGTCGGGATGGTCAACGCGAAGAATGCCCATGTTGGCGCCGCGCCGGGTGCCGCCCTGTTTGATTGTTTCAGTAGCGGCGTCGAACACCTGCATAAAAGAGAGCGGACCACTTGAGACCCCTTTGGTCGAAAGGACCACATCGTTTGAAGGGCGGATGCGCGAGAAGGAAAACCCGGTGCCACCACCACTTTTATGAATCAGAGCGGTCTGTTTAATCGCTTCGAAAATTTCCTCCATCGAGTCACCCACCGGGAGCACGAAACAGGCGGACAGTTGACCGAGCTCACGCCCTGCGTTCATCAGCGTCGGTGAATTCGGCATGAATTCCAACGAGGTGATCATCCGATAGAACTCATCAGCCAGTTCTTCGGGGGCAACGTTTGACCCAAGTTTTTCTTCGGCACTGGCAATAAAGTCCGCGACACGGCGGAACATATCTTCCGGTTTTTCAAGAATGATTCCGTCTTTATCACGCTTCAGGTAACGGCGGTTCAATACGGTAACGGCATTTTTCGACAAGTGCAGCGGGGTTTTTCTGGACATGTGGTGACCCTTTAAATGAAATGTTGCGTAAAGAAGGGAATTACAACTACATACTGTATAGGGTTGAATTTAAACCACAACATCTGGCCAATGTCAAAGAGTATTTTTTGAATATTTTCAGCACAAATCATAACCGTCCGGAAGTGCAGGAACTTTTTTTCTGTCGCTGATATGTCACTTGCGCAAAAATATGAAAAATGGGGGCGAAAAGTTAATGCGCTTTACAATATAAATAGATTAGGTTAGCTTTACTTGATGTGAATCACAAAAACCGGTCCTGGATGAAAAATCTATGTCATCGCAACTGCAAAGTCACCATGAGCTGGAAGAAGAGCTGAAGAATATCAAGAGTATTCTGAGTGTCGCTCAGGTTGTTGTGTCGTCACTTGACCTGGGCGAGGTGTTGCAGAATATTCTTTTCAGTGCGATGAGTCTGATCGATGTTCCGGCCGGCAGTATTGCCCTGTATGATCGGCTTCGTAATGAGGTGGACATCCAGGTCCACTTTGGGTTCACCGACAAATTTATTTCGAAATCGCATTGGCGAGTCAAGCCAGGCGGGCTGACCCATACGATTCTCAATGATGGCAAAATCTTTGTCATTAATGACACGCATGATGCACCATATTTCAACAACCCTCTGGCCCTGAATGAGGGGATTCGTTCGCTGATTGCCATCCCTTTGAAGATTCAGGATTCAATCATCGGTATCCTGTATCTGGATGATTTTGTTCCCCGTAAGTTTGCTGAAAATAAATTGCACATGCTATCTGTTCTGTCTTCGTTTGCAACGATGAGTATCGATAATGCCCGGATGCACGAACAGATGCGCTTGCAGGCCAGTACGGACGGTCTGACCGGGCTATATAACCATCGCCAGTTTGTCGAACTCTTTGACCGGGAAATGTCCCGCTCAAAACGTTTCCGCGTGCCTCTGTCGCTGCTGATGATTGATGTCGATCGATTTAAACTTTTCAATGATAAATATGGTCATCCGGTAGGCGATGAAGTATTGATACAGGTTGCGCGGCTGATCCGTGATACGGTACGTGAAGTTGATTTGTCTTTCCGCTACGGGGGAGAGGAATTTATTGCCCTGCTCCCCGAAACCGATCTGGCCTCGGCCCGTCCGGTCGCTGAAAGAATCCGTCGCATTATCGAAGAAAATGCCGTTGCTTCAATCAGTGCTGTCACCGACATGCCGGTAACCGTCAGTATTGGTGTTGCCAGTTACCCCCGTAACGGGACAAGTTGTGAAACGCTGCTGAAAGTCGTTGATGATCTGATGTATCAGGCAAAAAGTCAGGGCCGTAATCTGGTTGTTCATGCCTCCAGGAAATAAAAATATCCATGTCTCAAGAAAAAATTCTGATTGTTGACGACGAAGAACGCATGTGTCGGCTACTGCGCCGGGTCCTCGAAAAAGAGGGCTACCTCTGTCATACGGCAACCTCCGGTAGAGATGCTCTGGTACGACTGGAACGCGATGATTATGATCTGGTGATCACTGATATTCAGATGCCGGGGATGGACGGTCTGGCGTTGATCCGGGAGGTGCGCGATTACAACCCGGCGTTGCCGATTGTGGTGATCACCGCATACGGATCGGTTGAAAGTGCGGTTCAGGCACTGCGCGCCGGTGCCTACGATTATATCACCAAGCCATTTGAAAATGACGATATCCGTCACGCAGCCGCGCGTGCGCTGGAACGGGTGCGACTGCTGGCTGAGAATCGTTATCTGCACGAAGAGCTGGAGGGACGTTACCGCTACGCCGGAATCATCGGCTCATCACCACTTATGCGCGCTGTTTTCGAAATGGCATCATCGGTTGCAGCATCGAATGCCAACGTTCTGATTACCGGAGAAAGTGGCACCGGAAAGGAACTGGTCGCCCGTTCCGTCCATTTCAACTCTCCGCGCCATGAACGTCCCTTTATTGTTTTAAACTGTGCCGCACTGCCGGAGAATTTACTTGAGAGCGAGTTGTTCGGCCATGAAAAAGGGGCTTTTACCGGGGCATTAAATGCTAAAAAGGGACGCTTCGAGCTGGCTGATGAGGGGACGCTTTTTATTGATGAAGTCGGGGAGATGAGTCTTGCGGCACAAGTCAAGCTGTTACGGGTGATTCAGGAGCAAGAGTTTGAACGGGTTGGCGGTTCACGCGTCATAACGTGCAATGTTCGTATTGTTGCCGCGACCAATAAAGATCTGGATACTGAAGTCAAGGCCGGTCGTTTTCGTGAAGACCTTTATTACCGATTGAACGTGGTCAATATTCATCTGCCGTCATTACGTGAGCGCCGCGAGGACATTGAACCGTTGGCGAAACATTTTCTCGACAAATTCAACCGTGAAATGGGCAAGAAGATTGAATCGATTGCCCCGCGGGCACTTAGTTGCCTGCTTGCCTATGAATGGCCGGGAAATGTTCGTGAACTGCAGAACGCTTTGGAGCGGGCAGTGGTCCTTGCCAAGGGAAATATTATCACTCCACGCGATCTGCCGGGAGGCGTTCAGTCTGAAAGTCAGATTTGTCTGGAAGTTCCCGAACATGGGTCGAATTTGACGGATATTCTTGAGGATCTTGAGCGGCAGCTGATTATCCAGACGTTGCGCCGCGAAGATGGTTCTCAAACCCGAACAGCTGATGCGCTGGGTATCAAGCGCACCACGTTACGTTACAAAATGGAAAAATACGGCATGCTCGACTAACACCCTCCGCGGCATAACACGCCCTGCCTCGGCCTCTTGGCAGATTCCTGTCATTCAAATCGATTTTCCTATGATTTATCCCTGGTGCTTGCGTAACTGTTCAGCTTTTTATGTAGGAGCGGCTTTAGCCGCGAACAATCGCGCCTGAAGGCGATTCCTACAGCGTCATTCCGGCATGATTTTAGCCGGAATCCAGATTTTTCAGGGTTGAAAGTCTGGATCCCCGACAGGATCCTTCGGGGATGACGACCCTTGGACGGGTAGGTGAATAGTTACGTGTTTACTCGCGTCGATCATGTCCTGACGGGTTGTTCTGCCGGGATAACCCATGGTATGAAAATTGCTCGGAATATTGTTCATATTTTCTATCCGTTCATGTCTCATTGTGGTTAATAGAATGCCGCGTGATTGCCAAGGTTGTTAGAGTGATACTGCGATTTCTACCTATATTTGTTGTCGGGTTGATTGTTTTTTCAGGCGGCTGTCGTGAATTAACGTCTGACCGACTTTACGCACTTTATCTTGACCGTGATCCGCTAGTGGCGGACTGGGAGAGGGCTTTGCCGCGGACGGTTTATGTCAAGGGGGGGCAACTGAATAAAGTGGAGAAAATTGGCGACATCGATCAGGATACGGTGCATACCTCTACCGCCTCGTGTCATCACGGTGCGGCTCTTCCAGACCCGGTCGCCGTTGATCTGCGGGCATTTTATACTGACAATGACCTCTTTTTGCGGCTGAGCTGGAAAGATGCCACGCGCGATGAGGCTATTCGTGAGTGGTCTTTTGATGGACAAGAGTGGCATAGTAGTAATGCCGCAGAAGACGGCTTCGGCATTCTCTGGGATACTGTCGGATTAAACGATTTCAGCTGTTCCTACGCCTGTCATATCGATGATTTCGGGGTCCAGGGCTCAAATTTTCATGCGCGCAACAAGATGAAGCTGGTCACTGGAGATAGCCGACGTTTCGACCTCTGGAACTGGAAGGCCCGGCGGACCGGCCATTTCGGTTTTGCCGATGATCGGATGATTGATGCGAACGGAATTCATCCAGATGCTTCAGGCGATATTTTTACCCCGAATTCTCACTCTGCGGCGCGTTCTGACGACACCGCCTTCGTTCCCGGAGACCGTCCGCTTTACGATGCTGAAGGACTGCCGATTGATCAGCAGTTTCATGTCGCGGGAAGTCGTGCGCCGGGCTATTTAACCAGTCGACCCATATCGGGAAGGGCTGATGTCGCTGCCTTTCAAGATTATGCCGACGGTCGCTGGACAGTTATTTTACGCCGCAAACTGCAAACCGATGACGAGGATGATGTGACCTTCACTCCTGACAACGGGAGAGGGGTTGCATTTGGGTTGTCACTGATGGACAATACCCTGTTTGAACACTATGCTTCGACAACCGCTGAACGTCTGGTGCTGTTGCCAAAAAAGCGCTGATTTACGGAGAAAAAGATGATTCGCTACCTGTTTGTCCTGCTGCTGGTCAGTCTCCTGCTGCTTTCTGGATGTCAGAATGAAGGAGGTTCTCAACCATCCCCCGCGACGACGTCCGCACTTCGTTCGGTGAGCGGAACAGTTGTTGCCCCGGTGGAAGGCACGACCATTTACGTTTACAAAAAAGGGATGGATCTTTATGGCCCGGCGTTTACTCTTTCAGAAGCAACCGGGGCAGATGGTAGTTTTGACCTTAACCTTCCCGTTGGTGATTACATCCTGGTGGCTCGAAAACGTCAGACGGGGGATGCTACGGGGCCGGTTCTGGCGGGGGACAACAAGAGTGAATTTATTAATTTGTCGGTTTCCAAAGATGTGACCCGATTGTCCATCCTTGCGCCCCTCAAGGTTGGTGATACCCGTCGCCTGACCGAGGATGCTCTGGTAACCAAGACCGGCATTTCCGGAACAATCTTTAATAGCGACGGGTTGTCAGTGGAGGCGGCCCGGGTCCATGTTTATGACCACGTCCAGATGTCGGAACGCCCTAAATTCGTTTCTGAAAAGACCGGGCCGGACGGGCGTTATCTGATCTATCTTCCGGAAGGGGGCACCTATTATCTGGCGGCGCGCGACAAGTTTGGTGGCCCGCCAAAACTTGGTGATCTTTATGGCCGTTACGATCAGGGAACGATTGAGCCTTCGGCAGTCATTGTCAAGGATGAAGAGTTATTGAAAAACGTCGATATTACTGTTCATAAGGTCTGGTAATGACACGGTATACGTTGTTATTCGTCATCATGTTCATGTTAAATGCTTGTGAACAACAGGGGCCGCTTGACCTTGCCGCCCTCGAAGGACGGGCGCGCAGTGGCGACCAGCCAGCGGCTGAACAGCTGGTTGCTCTCTTGGGACATACAGAGAACAACCTGAACATGCAGGCTTACAAAATACTCCTCGATCTGGGGGAAAAGGCTGCGCCTGCGTTGATCAAAGAGATTGACTCCGACAGCAGTGAGCGTCGCGAACACGTCATTGCCGCTCTCGGCACACTCCAGGTGCGTGCCGCTGTTCCGGAAATCGGCGCTGTGTTGGCGAACACAAAATTAGGTCGCCGTTACATTGCCGCCTGGGCACTCGGTGAAATTGCCGATCCTGCCGGGATTCCGGCGTTGATTGCCGCGCTCGATGACCCTGATCACCAAGTGCGGCGCTACGCAACGCGTTCGTTGATCAAGTTGAATCGCGCGGCTGTGCCCCCTCTGCTCGACGTATTGTCTGCCGGGTCGGTGCGTGCCGCGGCCGGTGCCATTCGCGCATTGGGGGATATCAGCGATCAACGCGCACTCGATGCGTTGTTGCTGCAGCTTTCCGGAGAGCATCGCATCGAAGCGATACTGGCTTTGGGAAAATTGAAGGATCGGCGTGCCGCAGCGGCAATGACCTCGGCGCTGGACGATCCCGACTGGCGTATTCGCATGAATGCGGCCATGGCTCTGGGACCGCTTGGCGGACCAGCGGCAGTTGAATCGTTGCGTAAAACCCTGGAGGATGAGGTCCGTGTCGTGCGCGAATGGTCCGCACGTTCACTCGAAATGATTACCGGAGAACATATCCTTTATCGCAACAATGCTGGTGACTATGTCCCCCCTTACAATATCTATCACTGACATGGGTGATGTTCGATGAACAATCTTCTGGATGTGAAATTTGTCGGCCAGATCCTGCGCTCGCGCTGGAGCTGGCGGCTGCTGCGGCTGTCGCTGTTGTTGCTGTTGCTGGTGATTGCCGCCGCCGGGTGGCATCATCATACGATCCCCGGTCTGGACGTCAAAGACCCGTTGATGTATACCAATCTGTCGACTTACGGTTTTTGGGTCGTATGGATGATGGGCGTTGTTTTTATTGCTCTTTTTTTCGGGCGTGCCTGGTGTTCAGTCTGTCCGCTTGGCTGGCTGAACGGTCTGGTTGCCCGCTCTGGTTTCAAGCTGACGTTGCCTCGCTGGATCAACAATTATGTGTCGGTGACAATCGTTCTGGTGCTGTTGCAGCTCATCGTCTACCTTTTCGCAATCCATCGTTACCCCGATTTTACTGCCTGGCTGATCGGTCTGATGCTGCTGTTGACCGTTTTTTCCGGAGCTCTTTTTCGGGGGCGGGCGTTCTGCAAGCTGTTTTGCCCGGCTGGCGCGGTCTTCGGACTCTATGCGCGGATCGCACCATTCAGCCTGCGGGTCAAGGATGAATCTACCTGTGCCGGCTGTGATACACGTGCCTGCGTGTCTGGTGGGCGTTTCTGGAAAAAAATTTCCCTCGGGCGGGCAGTCGGTTACTGGCACGCCGAACGTGATGCGTGTCCGGTCGATTTGTTTCCTGCCGAGTTGCACGATGATTCCGGCTGCACCCTGTGTCTGGGTTGTCTTCAGAACTGTGATCGTGACAATATGCGGCTGGGGTTCAGGCCATGGCTGGCAGAATTCGGTACAGACCGTCTGGCCCTGACCGAAGGACTTTTTTTGCTGGTTTTGCTCGGTATGTTGACGGCCAATTTCAGCAAAGTCAATGTTGATCTGCGCGAGGTGATTTTCTGGTTGCCGGAACAGGTCGCGCAACTGCTCGGTTGGCAGGCGGGGGGGTATAATCTTCTCGCGGTTCTTTGGATAACTCTCGGCTTGCCGCTGTTATTAACGGTTCCCGGTTGGCTGGTGATGCGCCTTGCCGAGACAAACGTTTCAGCGGTTCCCCGGCCTGACCCTCCCACAGGGCAACAGCGTGATGTCACTGCGGGCTGGTGGCAATCGTTTCGCCGTCTGGCATTACCCTATATCCCGCTGTTATTGGCCGCTCACGCCATTCTGGCTTTGGTTAAGTTGAATGCCAAGGGGGGGTATCTACCGCTGGTTCTCAGTGATCCATCCGGTGTCAAAAGCTATCTGGCGATCAACATTATGACAACGGTCACTCCTCCCGGAGTAGTGGTGTCACTCGATCTGCTTAAATGGGTCGTATTGCTCCTGCTTATCGCGGGCTATGCTGTCTCTTTAATTGCTGCGCAAAGAGTTGCTCTTGCCCGGACCGGGGCAATCCGCTGGGGATATTTTTTTGGTGCGGCAACGGGGGTCACTCTGGTCGCCGCGCTTTATCTTGCTACCGTTATCGTCTGGCTCTTTATTCGCTGATATGAAGACACTGCTTTTATTGATCACCATCATCTGTGCTCTGACCACACCGACCGATGCCTGCTTCGGGCCCAAACTGTATCTGGGGGTTCCCTCCGGTCCGGCGGGAGAACTGCAACATGCACTAATCTCGATCTATCTCAAAGAAAAGACCGGCACGGAGGTTGACGCGGTGATTATCGATCAGGATCCGCGCCTATTGATCGGCAATGAGCAGATTGATTTTGCTTTTGTCCCGCCGCGAGAAAACGAGACAGCGCTGTTGGTTCTCTCTGCCGACGCGGTTCTTCTGGCAGGCAAACGCATCTTAGCAACACTTCAGTTCACCACCACAATTCCAGCGCTGGCTAAACTGGGGCAACAGTTACAACCGCAGCACTATGCGCAGCTCCTTAAGCAGGTCAGAGAGGGGGCCGCTCCATTGGCGCTGGTACGGCAGTTCTATTTCGAACAGGGGTGGGTTTGATCCCATGTTTCGTCTTCTGGCCATACTGCTTTTTATAATTTCTCTGGCGGGATGCACTCCCCATTCGCGATCTTTTGCCGACGCACCGGATATGCAGACGCTGCCGCGATATTCAGGCACCCTGACCGGCATAACCGAGTGGCGTGATGAGCTGTTGATAGCTGGCGACGTGCGCATTCCGGTCGGTAGCCAGTTGATTATTCATCCGGGAACCAGAATCTATATCCGTGCCGCGCAGGGGACAAAGATCGACCCGGAGTTTCTTTCTTCCGCGACGGAGCTGCTCATCCAGGGGGAATTGAGAATATCCGGTTCAACGGCACAGCCGGTGGTATTCACTCCGCTTGAAGTGCCTGATGGAACCGCTTACGGCTGGGCCGGGATCGAACTGCTCGGTGCGACGCGATCGCAGATTGTCGGTACCGAGCTACGCAATGCCGAGACCGGAATTCTCTGCGTCAGTTCTTCCCCGCTGATCAAGGATAACCATCTAAGTGGTTGTCGCTACGGCATTATTGCTCAGCTTGGGAGCGCACCGGTGATCCGCGATAATCTTATTGAAAGTGGGGAAGGGGGGATTTTTTGCTGGCGTTCCAGTGCCCCTGTCCTGGTTGGCAATCGAATCACCGGCCAGCAGGAAGAGGGTATTCATATCGACGCCGACAGTATGCCAACCTTGCATGCAAACACCATCAGCCATAACGACATCGGGATATATCTTGGTTCCCGCAATGTTTCGTACCCGCATATCCAGTTCAACGCCAACCGGGTCGATGTCCACCTGTCGCGTGCATTGACAGATGCAGTAACGGGCGATCAATGAAAATTTTGATCTGTGTCGTTTATCTGTGTTTGATCCCTCTGCCGATTCTGGCGCAGGATGGTTCGTTGTCCTATCGGGGTGAGAATACCCTCTACCGTGACACAGTCTGGCAGGGAGAGGTCACGATTGACGGAATCCTGACGGTTGCACCTGGCATCACGCTGGAAATTCGCCCTGGAACGATCATTTCTTTCACTTTTGCTGACAGTAACCATGATCGTATCGGCGAACATGAACTGTTTATTCAGGGAACGTTGCGGGCAATGGGGACCGCCGCCGCGCCTGTTGTGTTTACTTCGGCCCAGGCACAACCTCATCCCGGTGCTTGGGGGGCGATCAACATGATGGCGACCGAAACAGAAAGCCTGTTCGAACATTGCAAGATCGAATATGCCTACCGTGGTTTTCATGCCCATTTTTCACGGGCACGATTACGTGAGACTGAATTGAGCAACAATCTTCGCGCCGGACAATTCCAGGAATCAACGGTGGCGATTGAACGCTGTAAAATCCTTGATAACTTTAACGGAATTCAGTTTCGTGACTCGACGGTAAGTATTGCTGACAGCGTTATTGATGGCAATCTCTGGGGGGCCCGTTGCGTCTACAGCACGGTAACAATGGAAGATTGCCTGATTGAAAACAACCGGATCAATGGCTTGAACTTTCGCGGGTCTGAGGTGTCGTTGCGCCGCAATCTGGTTCGCAATAACCGCAAGGGGATTTATCTTCAGGAATCCCGGGCCGTTGTGGTGCACAACCGGATTGAGGGAAACAGTGAACATGGCATTCTTCTTGAAAAAACAAGCGGAGTGGTCAACGCCAATCTCATCACCGGTCAGGGTCGAGCGGGGGTCAAGGTGGTCAATTCCACAGCGCTACTGTCCGAAAATGCAATTATCTCCAACGGCGAATATGCGCTGGTGAATGAAGGCTCCGACAGTTTCAGTGCTCAACACAACTGGTGGGGTAACGTTGAACCAGCCTCCATTGAATTGCTGATTCGGGACCGTAATGATCGTCCGGCGGCTGGTATCGTGGATGCTTCACTGCCATTAAAGATTCGTCCTGAAATCACTTTTGAAAGGTAAATTGTGTCATTGCTGCGCTATCTATTGATCGCCGGATTACTGGTTGTCACCTCTTTGCTTTTGTCAGGCTGCGAGCAGGCGGGTGAACGTCAAAAAATGAAGATCGGTTACATGAACTGCAACAGCGAGGCAGAGACCCTTACGCGCTTTCTCCCGCTGACAGCTTACTTGAGTCATTACACCGGAATCGATTTTGAGGCGGTACCGGTTGATACCCACGAATTTGCAGAACGTTATGCGCAAGGTGAGTTTGCCTTAACCCATTCGAATTCACTCCTTTACGTTCAACTTAAATTCGATCATGATTTGCAACTTCTGGCGGCTGAAAAACGTGGGAACTTCGGTTCGCGCAGTGCCGGAACAATTATTGCCCGCAAAGGGAGTGGTATTGAAAAACTGACTGACCTTAAAGACAAGCGAATGGTCTTCGGTCCGATGATGGCACCGACCGGATATCTGGCTCAATACGACCTGATGTTGCGCAACGGGATCGATCCGGAGCGTGACCTGGCCTATTACGCAATCCCTTCCGGGTCGTTTAAACACGAAAAACTGGTTTATGGTCTCTATTTTGGTGCGTTTGATGTTGCCGCCGCGCCTTTGCTCGACCTGGAAGTGATGACCCGTGAAGGCAAAATTACCGCCGATGATTTTGTGATTTTGGGGCAAAGTCCACTGGTACCGTATTGCACCTTCGGCGCAGCGGCCAAACTTGACCCCGCAGTGGTTGAAAAAGTGCGCCGGGCCTTACTCGAACTGACCCCGGAGACAACCGTTGACATTGCCGGGGAGCGCATCAAAGTTTTGAAATCCGCCTGGATCGATGGTTTTGAAGCTCTGCGCGACGCTGAATACGATGTCGTCCGTGACATGGCCAGGCTGGTTAACATGCCCCCTTATCAGGAGTATTAAGCAGTGCTTGTTGATCGTTATGATCGTCTCTTATGGGGCGCGTTTATTTTGCTCTTGATCGCCATCGCGACAACGACTGCATATTCCCTGCAAGGTAGCGCTTATGTGACGCAGCATAATGATCGCAATCTCGAACGTAAAATTACCGAGCGGGCACGCTTTGACTATCTTGCAGACCTTTACGCGCCGGTGACCGCAGCACTGGAAGCTGGTGATTTTTCGCATGCCCTGTTGGCGTTGGAGGAGGTTCAACGCTCTTCCCCGGACGAAGCGTATGGTCAGGTGCTTAAGGGGGTGATACTCAGCAAGATGGGAGCCATCGATGCCGCGCTGGAAAGTTTGGCCGCCGGGATAAAGCAGAATGGCAATTATATTGATCGCAACGGTTCGCTTTCTTATCGCAAAACGGTAATAGCGCTGGTCGCAAATCAATTACCCCTCTACGCTGCGCGTGTGGCGAACGATGCTGAGGATACGGTCGCTTTAACGACCAAACGTCATCTGCATTATCTGCAAAGTCGTTTGGCGGGCGGATGTGAATAACCGATGAACTGGCGCGATCGACATTTATGGCTGGTCATTCTGGCCGGAGGTGTTTTCGGTGCGCTCGGCGTCATGCTGTCCGTATGGGGCAACCCGGCTAATTCCGGAATCTGTGTTTCCTGTTTTCTTGAAAACAGCGTCGGTGCGCTCGGTTTTCATGATAATGACCGGATGCAGTATCTGCGGCCGGAGCTGCCGGGATTTGTGCTCGGTGCAACAGTGAGTGCGTTAATCGGTCGGGAGTTCGTCTCGCGTGGCGGTGGGGCACCGTTACCACGCATCGTAGCCGGAATTCTGCTGATGATTGGCTGCGCGATATTTATCGGTTGTCCGATAAAACTTTTTTTGCGACTCTCCGCCGGTGATTTAACTGCGCTGGCCGGGGTTGCCGGTCTGTTCTGCGGTGTCTGGATCGGTTTGCAGGGGCTTGGTCATGGCGTTTCTTTCGGTCAGCCACTGAAAGAGCGGGGAACCGGTTGGATCACACCACTGTTTTTTTTGGCACTTTTGGCCGCATTTTTTGTGCGTCCCGGATTTTTGCTCTTTTCCGAGCGCGGCAGTGCGTCATTACATGCTCCCTGGTTTTTTTCCCTTGGGGCGGGTCTGGTTCTCGGCGGGCTTGCCCAACGAACCCGCTTCTGTATTACCGGGGGGATTCGGGACGGGCTGATTTTGGGGCGGCGGGCACCGTTGTTGTGGGGCGGAATAGCCTTTATTGTCAGCGCATTTTTGTTCAGTGTCCTTGTTGGTCGTTTCAACGTTGGCTGGCTCGGTCAACCGGGCGCGCACCTCGAAGCGGTCTGGAATTTTACCGGGATGCTGCTGGTGGGAATTGTCTCGGCGCTGATCGGTGGTTGCCCGCTGCGTCAGCTGATCAAATCAGGGGAAGGGGACACTGATGCCGGGCTGGTGGTTATTGGTATGCTGATTGGTGCGGCATTGGTGCAAGCCTGGGGGATTACAGCAACAACAGCTGGGGTTCCGAGCGGCGGAAAAATTGCAGTACTTACCGGTCTGGCGCTGACGGTTTTATCGATGCTGCTGTTTCGTGAACGTGAGACAGAATAGGAACGTCATGGATTATTTTACGCAACGACCACTGAGAAACAGCGATATCGTCTGGCGCCGGGAACAACGCAAGGAGGAACGGGTGTTGCGGGCACTGGAGGAAGGTGAAGTGGTGGATGAGCAAGGCACCGTTCTGCTCGTGGTGTCCGGGACCATGCATCAGTTGAATCTTGTCGGCGGGATGATCTGGTGTTTATGTGACGGGACCCGCACGGTTGACGAGATCACCGCACAACTTGCCGACGAATTTTCCGTTTCCCGTGACGAACTGGAGAGTGATGTCAATGAATTTCTTGATGAATTACAGCAACGAGGATGGCTGAGTTATGCCTGACAACTTTATCGATCTGTTTTCTGCGCCACTGACAATCAACTGGACGTTATCGTTTCGCTGTAATTTCAGTTGCAGCCATTGCTATAGCCGTGATGAACAGGTTGCAGAACTGGAAACCGCTGATATTAAAAAGATCATTGATATTCTCGTGGCTAAAAAGATTCCATTTATCAACTTTGGCGGCGGCGAACCGCTGATTCGCGAGGATCTGTTTGAGATTGCTGCGTATGCGACATCCAAAGGGCTCAATGTTGCGATGAATTCAAACGGATCTTTGCTCGACGAACCAGCCGCGACACGACTGCACAAGAGCGGATTCAAAAGTGTGGGGATCAGTATCGACAGTGCTGATCCCGCCTTGCATGATGATTTCAGGAATATGCCCGGCTCATTCGAAAAAGCAGTTGCTGCCTTGAGGGTACTGCAGAACGTCGGGTTGAAACGGACCATGAGTTCTGTTATCTCACAAATCAATTATCAACACTTCCACGAACTGCTTGATCTGGCACGTCGCTACGAGGTGGCGCAGGTTTACCTGCATAATTTCAAGTGCAGCGGTCGTGGCTTTAAAAATCGGGAGGACCTTGATCTGACCCCCGCTGAGTGGAAAGCATTCTATGTTGAGGCGTTGCGTGTCAAGCAACAAACGCATGATCTGGCGATTTCTTTCGACGATCCGGTCATCTCTTCCCTGCCGGGTTATGACACCGATCCATTGGTTAAAGGAAGCAGCTGCGGAAAACTCTCATTGAATTTACGACCGAATGGCGACTTGACCCCCTGCGGATTTATTCCGCTCACTGTCGGCAATATTTTGCACGATGATTTTGATGAAATATGGTACAATTCTCCTGTTCTTAATCAGATGAGAAATAAGCGCGCCGGAGGCAAATGTCTGGATTGTGGCTCCTATGAAGCCTGTCAGGGGGGGTGTACGGCGCGATCTTATGCAATAACCGGGGATTTCAATCAACCCGATCCCCATTGCTGGAAGTAATACAGTCCTGTCAATCAACAACCAAGGAGGTTAAAACATGAAAAAGTATCTGAAACCCCGTATTGTCGGTTCCTCGAACGTTCATCCCTGCTGAACCGATCAGGGGGCAGTCTTCTGCCCCCTTTTTCTTTAGACACTCCATGCCTCTCGATCTTCTTGACACCCCGATCCGCGCTACCTGGACACTGAGTTCAGACGCCAGCACCCCCGCCGGCGAAGTTGTATCTACCATCACACAGCAACTGATCGCCGCCGGTGTCTTTTATTTACTGCTTCAGCCCCCCGCGCTCAAACATCCTGCCTGTCGAGCGGTTTTGCATGACCTGGCCGCTGGCGGGTGCCAGACGGAAATTATCTGCCGTGGGGACGAAGATGAATTGCGGGTTCTTGAAGAGCGCCCATTGCAACATGTTGGACTGTGGCTTGATGTCACCCGATTTCTTGCCGATGAAATTGACTTTGACCAACTGAAATATGTTGTGCAACGCTTGCGACAATCGGGATTAAACCCGGGGTTATTATGTCCTCCGGTTCGTCAACATCTGCTGAAAATCCCGCAACTTATCAATCTTTGCGAGATACTTGAAATAGAGCGATTTAAGTTGCCAAATATAGGTATCGATGTTACTTATCAAAGCTCAGATTGCGTTCAGCTGCCACGTTCCGAAGACCTCGCCGCGCTAAAAAAAATGCTCAAAAATAGTTGGCAGGCTCCTCCTCAACTGCGGCTGGAAGTACATGATCTGTTTCTCTGGGAGTTGCTGGTTCCTGACGCTGCTCAGGGACGCGAGGAGTACGGTGGCTGCCAGGCAGCGAACAGTCTGGTCCACATCACCTCGCAAGGCGATGTCTACCCCTGTATCTCCTGGCCGGAAAAGCTCGGCTCCTTGTTGACTACAGATCTTGGCAATATTTGGGAGTCGGAACAAAGATTACGTATCCGCAGAGAAATCGCGCATGTTCCGTCAGGGTGTAATGGTTGTTTGATTGTCAATGACTGCCATGGTGGCTGCCGTGGTCTGTCGGGAATATTCACTAAAGAACTGGGACAGCGTGATTTACTCTGTTCCGGGAAACGTTGATTTAAATACATAGATTATGCCAATTTATCTTGACAATTCAGCGACTTCGCACCCAAAACCTGAGACTGTTTACAGGGCTGCGGATCATGCTCTGAGAGAAATCGGAGCCAACCCCGGTCGAGGTGGGCATCGTCTCGCCCTTGACGCGGCGCGACTTGTTTATAATGTTCGTGAATCTGTCGCGAATTTTTTTGCCGTTGCCGACCCTTCACGGATCATCTTTACTGCGAATGCGACCGAGGCGATCAATCTCGCGCTCTTTGGTTTGCTCGTGCCCGGTGATCGGGTGGTTACGACCACTATGGAACACAACGCCATGGTGCGTCCGCTGGCGCAACTGGAGATGCGGGGTATTGAAGTCGTCAAGGTGCAGGCCGATCAGCAGGGGTATGTCGAACCAGACGCCATCTTTGCCGCCTGTGCAAAGCCGACCCGGTTGGTAGCGCTCAGTCACTGCTCCAACGTCAGTGGCACCGTTCAGTCGATCGAAAAGATTGGTCCCTGGTGCCGGGAAAACGGGGTGACTTTTCTGGTCGATGCAGCGCAAAGTGCGGGTTTGATCGCGATTGATGTCGAGCAGATGGCGATTGACTTGTTGGCGGTTCCTGGACATAAATCTTTGCTGGGACCACCAGGAACCGGTTTTCTCTATATTCACCCCGATCTGCAACTTCAACCGCTGTTGTTTGGTGGTACCGGCAGCAACTCGACAAGCAGATTCCCCGCGGACACGTTGCCGGAACGGTTTGAAGTTGGAACGATGAACGTTGCGGGGATTGCCGGACTGGGTGCAGCGATTGAATTTCTGCAGCAGGAAACGCTGCAAAAAATCTTTGCGCATGAGCATGCATTGATGACATCACTGCGGGGCACGCTGTCAGCCATTGACCGAGTCTCCCTTTATGCACCGTTATCTGCCCGGCACGTCGGACCATTGTCTTTCAATATCGACGGTCTCGATCCGGCGGAAGTCGGGTTTTTACTTGAGAAAGACCATGAAATTTGTGTCCGGGTCGGGTTGCACTGCGCCCCTGAAGCGCATCGTTCGCTAGGCACCTTCCCCCAGGGTACGGTGCGCGTCAGCCCAGGTTATTTCACGACCCGAAACGAGATCGATATTCTGATCGAGGCGATAAAGTCTCTCGCCGGAAACAAACAATAATGGAGAAGTTATGATGAGAAAACTTGTCTGGTTGTTTATTGTCATCACGCTGTTCGCCTGTTCATTAAAACCGTTGAGGGTGGTGACACGAGAAGACCTCAATAAACACCGCCTTTTTCAGCGTTATGTCATTGAAGAGTCCCCCGAACAAGTTCTGGATGCATTGAATACGTATGGCGAAGCGGTCCTGACTACCAGAATGAATATCCCAAACCGTAATCTCCCGGTTCATGTCAAGATACTGGCCACCAGTGACGGCCTTGAAGTTATGGAATATGATCGTTGAGGACAAAATGAAAAATAATAAAACCTACCTGTTGGACACCAATGTATTGCTTCACGATCCCATGGCAATTTTTCGCTTTGAAGATAACGATCTGATTATCCCGATTACGGTGATTGAGGAGATTGACCGTTTCAAAAAAGACCTTAATGAGGTTGGTCGCAATGCTCGCCACTTTTCGCGCCTCCTTGATGGATTAAGGGCCAGCGGTCCTCTGGTTGAGGGGGTGACGCTGGAAAGCGGTGGGACACTGAAGGTTGTTCTTTACCGCGAGGATTTCATGACCTGCCTGCCATATCAGATGCAGGATGATCATGGTGACAACCGTATTCTGGCCATCGCTGTCGCGCTGCGTGATCAAAGTAGCGGTCCCTTTGTACTGGTGACCAAAGACACCAATTTGCGCATCAAGGCCGACGCTGTCGGTTTGCTTGCAGAAGATTATTCCTCCGACAAAGTCTCGATTGAAGAACTTTATTCGGGGGTCACCGAGCTGTTGACTGATCGGGCTGCGGTCGATCTCTTTTACTCGCAAGGTTTTATCGACACCGAAGAGTCATTCCTGCCACACCAATGTGTCACCCTGATAGACGCTGCGAATCCCTCCCATACCGCGATCGGTCGTTATCAGGAAAGTATGCGGCGGATCGTCGCGCTGATAAAAATGCCGAAAGACGGGGTGTGGGGGATTACCGCGCGCAACCGGGAACAACAATTTGCGCTCGATCTGCTGTTGAACGAGGATATCCAGCTGGTGACGCTGGTCGGCAAGGCCGGGACGGGGAAGACGTTACTCGCCATCGCCGCCGGTTTGCAGAAGGTTGCAGACGACCGGCGTTTCAATCGGCTGCTCGTTTCGCGACCGATCTTTCCGTTGGGGCGCGATCTCGGCTTTTTGCCGGGAGATGTCGAAGAAAAATTGGCGCCGTGGATGCAGCCGATCTTTGATAATGTTGAATTACTCCTGGGATCAGTTGAAGAGGACGGGCGGCGCAAGCGGGGCTATCGCGAACTGGTCGATATGGGGATTCTTGAAATAGAACCGTTGACCTATATTCGCGGCCGGTCGATTCCAAATCAGTACATGATCGTTGACGAAGCACAGAACCTGACCCCCCATGAGATCAAAACGATCGTTACCCGGGCCGGGGAGGGCACTAAGATTGTTTTAACGGGGGATCCCTACCAGATCGATAACCCGTATGTCGATTCATCAAGTAACGGTCTTGCCTACGTCGTTGAAAAATTCAAGAATGAGTCAATTTCCGGGCATGTGACGCTGGAAAAAGGTGAGCGGTCAAAACTTGCCGAAACCGCCGCAAATATCCTTTAAATACACTTGTCATGTTGACTCTTGCCCTGGAAAGCTCGTGCGATGAAACCGCTGCCGCGATCGTGAAAGACGGTCGCGAAGTTATGGCGAACATCGTTGCCTCGCAAATTGACCTCCACTCCCGTTTCGGCGGCGTTGTTCCGGAGTTGGCGGCACGTAAACATGTCGAAGCGATCAATGTGGTTGTCGCAGAGGCTCTGGCGACGGCAAATATTTCTTTGAGCGAGATTGAGGGGATCGTGGTAACGCGCGGCCCAGGGCTGATCGGGGCTTTGCTGGTGGGACTTTCATTCGCCAAAGCGTTGGCCGTTGGCCGTCAGCTTCCGTTGGTCGGTGTTCATCACATAGAGGGGCACATTCTGGCGCCGTTGCTCGAAGGACGGGTCGAATTCCCTTTTCTGGCACTTGCCGTGTCCGGGGGGCATACCCATCTTTACCGCGTCGACGGCATCGGTCATTACCAGATTCTTGGCCGTACTCTGGACGATGCAGCGGGAGAGGCTTTTGATAAAATCGCCAAACTTCTCGGGCTGGGGTATCCAGGGGGGATCCTGATCGATCAATTGGCGGCACAAGGCAACCCGGCAGCAATCGATTTTCCACGACCGATACTCCATCGGGATAATCTGGATTTCAGCTTCAGTGGCATGAAGACCGCAGTCAGGCTTTATGTCGAGAAACAAGGCATGCCTGCCACCAATGACCAACTGGCCGATCTTGCCGCCAGTTTTCAGGCCGCGGTGGTTGAAGTGCTGTGTCACAAATCCCGGCGTGCCTTGCATAAAACCGGTCTGCAGCGCATGGTTGTTGTCGGCGGGGTCGCGTGTAACAGTGGCTTGCGCGACGGGATGCGACAGTTGGCCGCCGAGCTTCAGGTGGAGATTATTTTTCCCGCGCCGCAGTTTTGCGGTGACAATGCCGCCATGCTGGCTGTCGCCGGTGATTATTACCTGGAAAACGGGCAGCACAGCCCGCTGGAAATTAACGCGGTCGCCAACTGGCCGCTCGATCGTTTAAATCTCTGATCGGAATCGTCTGTTATGTGGCGTCGGTGGTCCATTATTCGCCAGTTCAAACTGAATCTGTTGCGATTTATACGGTTGCACGGCACGCCGAATGATATCGCTCGCGGGTTTGCGCTCGGCATCTTTATCGGCATGACCCCCACCTTCGGTTTGCAGATGCTGATTGCGATTTTTTTTGCCATGCTGCTCCGTGAAAACAAGCTTGCTGCGGTTCTCGGCGTCTGGATCACCAACCCGCTGACCGCGCCTTTTATTTATGCCGCTGAATATGAAACAGGTCGTGTTTTGCTTGGTTTGAATCGTGTTGGAATGCCGCAGGAATTATCCTATCACACCCTGTGTCAGATGGGTTCTGATGTGATTCTTGCTCTTGCTCTTGGCAGTTTGCTCTTTGCCAGTCTTTCTTATGTGATCACCTATGCCTTGACCCTGCGGCTTTTGCCGTTACTTAAACAAGCCCGCATTCCCCGTTGGCCTCGTCCCCGGCGGCGTCTTTAAAGCTGATGTCCGATTACCGGCATAAAAAACGTTTTGGACAGAACTTTTTGCGCGACCAGAATATTGTGCGCAAAATAGTAACTGCAGCGCTCCTGACAACTGCGGATCGAGCACTGGAAATTGGTCCCGGTCTGGGCGCATTGACCGATGAGTTGCTGCACGCTGCCGGGCAGGTCGAGGTCATGGAGGTTGATCGCGACCTGCTTGCCCGGCTCAAGGAACGACATGACCCCCGGTTGCTGGTTCATGAAGGGGACGCTCTGTTACTTCAGTGGGATCAATTGCTGCGTAACCCGCCCTACGTGCTGGTTGCCAATCTGCCCTATAATATTTCAACCCCGATTCTTTTCAAAATTATCGAGCATCGTGATGTCTTCAAGCGTCTGGTGCTCATGTTTCAAAAGGAGGTTGGCGACCGTATCCGGGCGAGTCCCGGAACCAAGAATTACGGTGTGTTGTCGATCTTCAGTCAACTCCATTTTTCGATTGAGCAGGTTTGCTCCGTTGCGCCCACGGCGTTTATCCCGTCCCCTAAAGTTCATTCAGTCGTTCTGGCTTTTACTCCTCTGGCAAAACCGAGAGCCCATTTGACCAATGCGGGTCTGTTTCGTAAAGTAGTAAGGGCGGCGTTTAACCAGCGCCGCAAAACGCTGCGCAATGCCCTGCGTCTGCTCGATATCGACGCTGCCCTGCTCGACAGTGCCTTGATGGAAGTTGCCATCGATCCGCAGCGCAGGGGAGAGACCCTCACCCTCGAAGAGTTTGCTGCCCTGAGTAATGCAATTGCAGTACAGTGAAAAGGCATCCACGTGAAGACAATCATTTCAGTTAACGGTAAACCGATTCTGGAGCGTGATTATGCCAATGCGCTTAACGGATTCGCCCTGAATGAGCAGGGTAAAAAGTTCTCTGCGCTACCGCCGCTGGTGCAGCAAGATCTTCAGCAACGGGTTCAGGAGAATCTCGTTGCGCGAGAGCTGCTTTTTGAAGAAGCGATGGCGCGTGGTATCGTGCCGACCAACGAAGAAACTGACGTCGAGATTGACAAGATTGTCAGCACCTTTCCTTCGCCCGATGCGTTTGCCAGCTTTCTCGCCGATGCAGGGATCTCCCCGATGGAATATTTTCGCATGACCCGGCAGGATCTGGCGGTTCATCAGTTGTATGATCGACTGCGCAACGAACTGCCCGAAGCGACTGCCGAGGCCATCGCCGAGTTTTATCAGGAGCACCGTGATGCGCTGCAAACAGTACCCAAGGTGCATGTTCGTCACATTTTGATTCGCATCGAGGACGATAATCGCGCCGCCGCGCAAGCTAAAATTGAAGCGCTCAGAATAAAGGCGCAAACCGACGATTTTGCCGAGTTGGCATCGCTGCATTCGCACTGCCCAAGCACCGTCAATGGGGGCAGCCTCGGTTTTATTTCAAGTTCCGATGTCGATCCGGATTTCGCCGCTGTCGCCTTTACTCTGCAGCCTGGAGTGGTCAGTGACATCGTCGCGACTGCGTTCGGGCTCCATTTGCTGAAGGTTGAAGAGCGTCAGGAGCCACGACCATTGACCCTTGATGAAGCCACTCCGAAAATTTGCCGTATGATGACCGAACTGGCGTTAGCACAACGTCTGCACCTTTTAATCGCAGCGCTTAAAGGGCAGGCCAAAATCGAAAACACTCATAAATCAACCGGTTGAAGGGTGAAACGTATGTCGACTCCAAACATTTTTATTGCACACGACAATGACCGCCATTCCCCTGAAATCGATCGCATTACCAGGGAAGTAGAAGCTTTTCCGGGAACCGGGTTCAGCGATTTACAGCAGGCATTGTTTCATCATCTCATCGCGTTTACTCCAGCCGCATATTTCCAGCGGCTGGATCCCTCCCTGCTCGCTAAAATCTTTTCACGTATTGACCGGTTTTTTTCTGCGCGGGAGCAGCATGTCCACGTCTGCATCATTCCCGGAGCCTGCACCACGCGCTATCCTCTGCTGATGGTTAATGCTGTCGATGCCCCGTATCTGCTTGATTCCAGCCAGATGTTGCTGAATCGCGAGGGGATCCCGTTTCGTGTTGTCTGTCATCCGATTCTGACCGTGGCCCGGGCGCATGGTCAGGTCACCCGCTTGTCTTCGCAAGGAGGATCCGGATCCCAGGAGTCCCTGCAGTTGATCGAACTTCTCTGCCATGACGATTTGATTTCGCGTGAACTGACCCTTCGACTTGAACAGGTCATTGAGCAAACCCTTGACGTGGCTCGCAACCGGCAGTCACATTATCAACTGCTGAAAAAACTGGCTACGCAGCTGCCAACCAAGGAAAGCAGGGAGTTGCTGAAATGGATGTGCGCAGATAATTTTGTGCCGCTGCAATACCGTTCTTTGCTGGTTACTGCTGATAATGCCGAATTTATTGCGGAAGATACGGCGGCCGGGCGAGGTCCCGAGCTTTGGCCCGCTCCTGAACTGGAGGCACAGGACAGGATGGCAATGATGACCTCGTTTCTGCACCGCGACCGTCATCTGGTGATCGAAGAGCTTGAGCTTCAAAGCCCGGTTTGCCGCCCGGAACCACTCATCTATCTGGGCTTGCGTGTGGCTGATGATGCCGGTGTTCATGAGCACATATTCTGCGGATTCTTTACCGCACAATCCTTTGATGATCAGATCGACAGCGTACCTGTTCTTCGGCGGCGCATTGGCGCAGCGTTAAATACCCTCAAACTTGCCGTCGGTTCGTACGATTATCGCAAGTCGAGCGACATCCTGAACGACTTTCCCAAGGCTGAGCTTTTTCAGTTAAGTGATGAGGATCTGCTTACCCTGATCAAATCGTTTGTCTATCTTTATCGTTATCGTTCCGTAAAAATTATTGTCACGCGCAGTCTGGCGGTCAGCGGGCTGTCGTTTCTGATCATGTTGCCGCGCGAATTTTACTCTGAGCAGAATCGTTTGAAAATCGAGGGATTTCTGCGCCGCACGCTAAAAGCTGAGTACATGCGCTCGCGCATGCCGCGACCGACGGCGGACTATCTGTCATTTCAGCTTCACGCTTACGTGCCTGAAGTTCCACAGCAACTGGATATTCACCGCATCGAATATGCGTTAACCCATCTCACCCGCCCCTGGCCGCTCAAACTGCAAATGCTGTTACAGCGCCATTACGGCGAGGACCACGGTCACCTGATAAATTCCCGTTATGTTGGGGCTTTCTGTACTGAATACCGGCAGACCATTCATCCACGTTTCGCGGTGCGTGATATCGTCCAGCTTGAACGCGTAGCAGCAGATCAGCAGGATCGTTTCGATCTCTGGGGGCCATTTCTCGCCGCTGAGTCGTACTTTCGACTCCAGTTTTACAGTGTGTCCGAGCACGACCTGAATACCCTCTTTCCGCTACTGGAAAATCTCGGGATCAGTGTTATCGACGAGGTTGACTTCGAGGTTTCCCACCCGGCGCAAAAACTGTATATCAAAAGCTTCAAACTCCGTGAAGCATCATCTGGCGGGGCGATCGGACCGGTCCGCAAGAGATTGCTCGAAATCCTTCACGCCCTGCGTGCAGGTGCGGTAGAAAATGACTATCTCAATCGACTCCTGCTCCCCACCGGACTGGACTGGCGGGCGATCGATGTTTTTCGCGGTTATCGCAATTATTACTTCCAGCTGGGGAACCCGTTCACCAAAAAACGGGTGGCATTTTCACTGATCAGGAATCCCCAGGTGGCGAAGCTGCTCTTTGCATACTTTGCCGCCAGGTTCAAGGATGAACCCCGCTGGTCCGATCCGGCTGTGCGCGAGGAAGAAGCACTCATGCCGCTGCGGCTGGAACTGCTGTCTGCCCTGAATGCTGTTGCCGATGTCAACGAAGATACGATTTTGCGCGCACTGTTCAACTTGATCGATTCGACCGTCAGAACAAATTATTTCAACCGGATCGACAGTGATGATTATTTCTTTGCTTTCAAAATCAGTGCTATCGGCATTATCGAAATGCCTGCACCGCGACCACTTTACGAAATTTATGTTCATTCCGCGTCAATGGAGGGGATCCACCTGCGCGGTGGACGTGTTGCCCGGGGAGGGATTCGCTGGTCCGATCGCCCCGATGATTTTCGCACGGAAATCCTTGGTTTGATGAAAACCCAGATGACCAAAAATGCGTTGATCGTTCCGGTTGGATCGAAAGGCGGGTTTGTGGTCAAGGAAGAATGGTCGGATCGCGAGAGTGGCGCGCGACTCTCCAGTGCGGCGTATCAGCGGCTTATGCGCGGACTCCTTGACCTGACCGACAATCGGGTCGGGAAGGAGATTGTCCGCCCGGCAGGGATCGTTGCCTACGATGATACCGATCCCTATCTGGTGGTCGCGGCCGACAAGGGAACCGCCCATCTTTCCGACACCGCCAACGCTATTTCCGCAGCATACGGTTTCTGGCTTGATGATGCCTTCGCCAGCGGCGGTTCGCACGGTTACGATCACAAGGAGCTGGCGATCACGGCGCGTGGCGCATGGGAATGTGTCAAAACCCACTTTCGCGAGATCGGGATCAATCCTGAAGTTGCCCCGATCAGTGTTGTCGGTATCGGTGACATGAGTGGCGATGTTTTTGGTAACGGCATGTTGCTGTCAAAAACAGTTCAACTGCGGGCGGCGTTCGATCATCGGCATATATTTCTCGATCCGAACCCCGATCCTGCCAGCAGCTGGCGTGAGCGACAACGGCTCTTTCAGCTGCCGCGTTCCAGCTGGGAAGATTATTCCGCTGCACTGATTTCTCCCGGTGGCGGGGTTTACCCCCGGCACGCCAAAGATATCCCCCTCTCTGCCGAGGTGCGACGCTGGTTGAATATTCGTCATGAATCGCTTGATGCCAACAGCCTGATCAGCAAGCTGCTCAGCGCAGAGGTCGATTTGCTCTGGAACGGCGGGATTGGAACCTATGTCAAGGCAAGCGATGAAACGAATGACATGGTTGGCGATCGCACCAACGATAATGTGCGTGTCAATGCCTCCGAATTGCAGGCGAAAGTTATCGGCGAGGGGGGGAATCTTGGCATGACCCAACGTGCGCGGGTTGAATATGCCAGTCATGGCGGAAGGATTAATACCGACGCCATCGACAATTCAGCCGGTGTTGATTGTTCCGACCATGAAGTCAATCTGAAAATTCTGATGCTGCAACCGACCGTGCATGCGCAGTTGGCCGACAGTGCCGAGCGTAACCGGGTGCTGGCCGACGTGACAGATATCGTTTGCGCCATGGTGTTGCGCAACAATTATCGTCAGAGCCTGTCGCTTTCGCTCGAACTGAAGCGATGCAGTGCCTATCCTGAGCGACATCTTGCCCTGGCCGAACGTTTGGACCGGGGCGGGGTGATGGATCGCAAGGGAGAGTCAATTCCGCCCGCCAAAGTTATCATGGCCCGTGACCGGCGGCGTTTCGAACGACCGGAACTCGCAATTCTGATGGCCTATGCAAAGATGCACCTTTTTCATACCCTGATTGACTCCGGCGTCCTTGATCAACCGGTGTATCGACCGATTCTGGACAGTTACTTTCCGGCACCGATTCAGCAACGCTTTGCCAACGAGTTTGCGCACCATCCCCTGTGTTGTGAGATTATTGCCACCGTGTTGACAAATAACATAATTGATCAGGCCGGAAGTTCGATCATTTTTGATCTGATGCGTGAAACCGATGCCAGCGCATTCGATGTTGCCGAGCGTTATTTGCTTTTTGATGCAGTGATTAACGGAGATGAATTGCGCGCCGCGATCTACGCCGGTGATTACCGGATGCCGGCGGAGCGTCAGCACGAAGTTCTGCTGCGTCTGGAACAACTTCTTTATGAACTCTGTCGCCGCACCCTGAATAACGGGGAGGTCTTGAATTTTTCGACCGCTGAAATCGAACGGCAGAGCACATTGCTGGCTGAATATGCCAAAAGTCTCGGTGGGGTCATCGCTGCGGATGATTGGGAAAATTACCGCGCCGAAGCTGAACGCCTGTGCACTGAAGGTTTTTCTGATGAACAGGCCCGGGTGCTGGCGTGTCTGCCACTGTTCGTTGACTTTATTGATGTTGCTGAGCTGGCAACGGCAGTTTCCTGTGATTTTTATACAGCGGCCAATATGGTCAATGAAATCACTCGGCGCTTTGCCATCACCGAAATCGTGCCCCTGATCGCAAGCCGCAAAGCTGATCGCTGGGAACAGCGGGCAGCAGAGTTGTTGACGGATGATTTTCGTGCAACACTCTATCAGTTGTCGCGTCAGGTGATTACCAAAAACAACGGCAATCTGGATGCCTACTGCGCGCTCCGCCGCCGCAGTGAACGCAACTATCTGCGCCTGCTGAAGGATGTGCGCACCGCACCAGCAGCAAATTTGCATCCCTTTACGGTTCTTCTGGCCGCTTTTCGATCGCTTGTGATCGAATAAACTGCAGGCAAAAAAGTCTGGACAGTTTTCTGGTGGATGATATAGCTTTAGCGCTGCCGTTCCCTGACAGTCATAACATTAAATTCGACAGGTTGCGATTATGAAGCCAAAGACGATTCTTGATTTACAACGAATGAAAAGTGCCGGTGAAAAAATCACCGTCTTGACTGCCTACGATTATCCCTTCGCGCGGCTGCTCGACCAGGCTGGGATCGATGTTCTGCTGGTCGGAGATTCGCTCGGTTCGGTGGTGGCCGGGTACGATAATACCCTGCCGGTGACGATGGAGGAGATGATCTATCACACCCGCGCGGTGGTGCGCGGCTCGACCAATGCGTTGATTGTCGCTGATATGCCATTCATGTCCTATCAGGTTGACTGCGCCGCTGCCCGGCGCAATGCCGGACGGCTGATCAAGGAGGGTGGGGCCCAGGCGGTCAAGCTTGAAGGGGGGACCAATATCGCCGCGACTATCGCCGCGCTGACCGCCATCGATATTCCGGTTGTCGGGCATATCGGTCTGACGCCGCAATCGATCCATCGCATGGGCGGCTATCGGGTGCAGGGGCGTGAAGATGTCCAGGCCGCACAGTTGCGCGCTGACGCCCGCGCAGTTGAGGACGCTGGCGCTTGTGCCATTGTCCTGGAAGGGATCCCGGCGGCGCTGGCTGCTGAAATCACCGCTGAATTGACGATTCCGACGATCGGCATCGGTGCCGGTGTCGCGTGCGATGGTCAGGTGCTGGTGATTCACGATATCCTCGGTCTGTGTGAAAAATACTCCCCCAAATTTGTCAAGCGCTACAGTGATGTTGCCCAAATCATCAGTGACAGCGCCCAGGCCTATATCAACGACGTCAAACAGGGAACCTTCCCTGACGACGAACACAGCTTTTAAATCATGACGACACCATCTCTTGAAACAATCGCGGACGCCGCTGCAATGCAGCAACGGTGCCTGGCCGCCCGGCGTGCCGGACAGACCATTGCCTTTGTCCCGACCATGGGCTATCTCCACGAAGGGCATCTCAGCCTGCTGCGCGCCGGGCGAGAGCGCGGTGAGTTGCTGATCCTCTCGATCTTTGTCAACCCCACCCAGTTCGGACCGAATGAGGATCTGGCGAGCTATCCGCGTGATCTCGAACGGGATCTTGCCGTGGCCGCTGAAGCGGGAGTCGATCTGGTTTTTTTGCCGACTCCGGAGATAATGTATCCGCTACATTACGCCACCTATGTCACTGTCGAGGGGGTGACCGAGGGGCTGTGCGGAGCGAACCGTCCGGGGCATTTTCGCGGGGTCACAACGGTTGTGTGTAAACTCTTTAATATTGTTCAGCCGGATGTCGCCCTGTTCGGGCAGAAGGACTTTCAGCAACTGGCGGTGATCCGGCGCATGACCAGCGATCTGAATCTGCCGGTTGAGATCGTTGGGATGCCGATTGTCCGCGAAGCTGACGGTCTGGCGATGAGTTCCCGCAACGTCTATCTTTCGACGGAGGAACGCAATCAGGCGCTGGCGCTGATTGATGCGTTGCGGATCGCTGCCGCCGGTCTGCAAAGTGGCCAACAGGATGCCCAAAGTTTGATTGCGCTAGCCACTGACCGAATTCGTCGCGAGCCACTGGCGACGATTGATTATATTGAAATCCGTGACGCCGTGACCCTCCGGCCTGTGACCAAAATTGTGACAGAAGGGGAGGCGGTGATGTTGATGGCTGTCAAGGTCGGCAATACCCGTTTGCTTGACAATCACACCCTGTCGCAACCACTTTAGAATCTGGTGCCAGCGTGGAGCAGCTTTATCAAGCCCGAATTCTCTACACCCCCGGTCAGCCGTCGATCTGCGATGGTGCCCTGGTGGCGAACGCCGGGCGGATCGTCGCCGTCGGGGCCCGTTCCGCCTTGCGCAAGGATTATCCCGCAGCGCGGATCACCGACTTTGGCGACGCCATCATCCTCCCGCCACTGGTTAATGCCCATACCCACCTCGAACTGACGCTTTTCCCCGAATGGGCGCGTCTGTTTAATGAAAAAGGCACCTCACCAACTTTTGTTGACTGGATGTTGCGTATGGTGCGCGTCAAGCGCCAGATTGCACGTGAGGCGTTCGCGCCAGCGGTAGCAACCGGCCTGCGCGCGTCGCTGCAATCGGGCGTTGGTGCCATCGGTGACATCTTGTCTTCCTTTTGGGCCCGCTCAGCTTATCTCGACACCCCCATGCTGGGGCGGGTCTTTTTTGAAATCCTCGGCCGCGATCCGGCGCGTAACCATCAGCTCTTGTCCTCCGTAACAGCGCTCCTTGATGCGCACTATGGGGCGCTGTTGCCAGCGTTATCCCCTCACGCACCCTATACGATCAGCGCTGAATTTCTTGCCAACGTGATGACGTTGGCGACCGAGAAAAAGTTACCCCTGGCGATCCATCTTGCCGAGTCGAGCGATGAGGTCGAATTTTTGCAGACGGCAACCGGTCCGCTGATCGATAAATTTTATCCCTTTGTCGGCTGGCGCGATACCATGCCAATCGCCACCGCAAAAACACCGTTGACCTGGTTGGCATCATGTGGTCAACTCTCCTCCCGGACGTTGCTGATCCATGCCGTGCAGGTTACGACGGCGGATATCCAGGCCATCGCCGCCGCCCGCGCCAGCGTGGTTCTCTGCCCCCGATCGAATCATCGGCTGCACGTTGGTAAAGCGCCGGCAGGTGCCATGCACCGGGCCGGGATCAGACTGGCGCTCGGCACGGACAGTCTGGCCAGCAACGACAGTCTTTCGATCTGGGATGAACTCGCTTTTGCCCGCACTTGGTTCAACGGCGAACTCGATTCGCCCGCGCTGCTCGCCATGGCCACCATCAACGGTGCGGCGGCCCTCGGTCTGGTGGGTGAGTTGGGGCGGCTGGCCGCAGGGTGGGGCACCCACTTTCAGGTCTTGCGTCCGGCGGCGTTACCCCGCTTGACCGAAGTGGAAGATTTTTTAACCGCGCCGGGGCGTGACGCTGAAGTCAAGGCGCTTTATCTGCACGGGCGTAATCAACTTACAGGACAAGGTAGTATTTCACGATGATGGAAGAATACGGCACGGTCGCCGAACTCAAAGATGCCGGGGTGGCCACTATTCTTTGTTGCCGCAACAGCATGTGCGAACATTGCGTCTCGGCTGAAGCCTGTCACCCTGGCAACGACAAACAGACCATGCTGGTCGATGCCATCAATCTTCTCGGTGCCACCGTCGGTCAACGGGTCAGGCTTGCGGTCGATAGCGGCAGTTTTCTGCGCTCGTCATTTATCCTTTACATTGTACCGCTGATCGCCTTGGTGATCGGTGCGGCGAGTGGAGAAATGATCGGCCGTTTGTTGCACCTGAACGCCGATCCGAATCTGCTCGCCGCGCTGATCGGGACGGTTTTTCTGGTCGGATCGCTGCTTCTTATCAAGTTTGCCGGAAGGATCTTGTCGAACGAGCGTTACATGCCGCGCATCACCGCGATCATTGAGGAAGAAAATTAGTTTATGGGGATCAAGATTATTGCCAACAATAAAAAAGCCTACCACGACTACTTCATTGAAGATACCTGGGAGGCGGGGCTGGTGCTGACCGGGACGGAGATCAAATCGATCCGTGACGGCAAAGTCAGTCTCAAGGAATCGTTCTGTCGCATTCGTAACGGTGAGGCTTTTATCGACAATATGAATATCAGCGTCTACGAACAGGGGAATCGTTTCAACCACGATCCGACGCGTTCACGTAAACTGCTGCTGCATCGCCTCGAAATCGAAAAAATATCGAAGCGGGTGGATGAGCGCGGTTATACCCTGATTGCCACCAAGCTTTATCTCAAGGGTGGCCGAGCCAAGGTTGAGGTTGGTGTCGGCAAAGGGAAACATCTTTACGACAAACGCGAAACGCTCAAGCGTCAACAGGCGACTCGCGAGTCAGAACGGGCGATTCGCGAACATCGTGATGGTTGAAGTAAATTCTCGATTATGGCGCTAAATACTCGGAATTCAGTTATTTTGTTTATTTTCTTTGGCGTTTGTGGGATACTTCATCTGTAGCGAAAAATTAAAGCAAGTTCTTTGAGAATATGGGGGTGACCTGGTTTCGACGGGGATTGGAAGCGCAAGTGGCATGCCGGAGTGGGCTGGCTCCGTAACTAAGCCCATCATGTATAAACGCCGATACTGACGTTCAATACGCACTGGCAGCTTAATTGCTGTCACGTTTTTTGTTCCATCGCTCATGTGGAGCTTGAAACGTTAATTTAGTGAGCTAGTCTCGATATCTGTTCGCGGTGGCGAGGCGAAACCTTAGCGAAATCGCCCGAAGGGAATCCTGTTCGTGGGAGTTCTCAGGGTTAAATTTAAAACACGGACTACGCATGTAGAAGCTTGATGTGAAAAATTTTCGGACGCGGGTTCGATTCCCGCCACCTCCACCATTTAGAAAAGACAGACCCGTCCACTAACCGCGTCCGGTTATTGGGCGGGTTTTCTTTTTCTGCGTATTGTCAGCGACTTACGCCGCTTTCAGGGTGTCGGCGCTGTCGCCCCGATCACTCCTTTTTCGGGAAGTTCGTTATACCCCGCTTCTCTTTCGCCTCAAAATTCTCCGCATTCTTACCCCCATTCTTCGGACCTCGTCCGGTGTCCTGCATTTTTTCCTTCAACCGCTGCTCGGCGATCTCGTCGGCAAACTGGTTGATACTCTTCATGATTCCGTCAAACAGGTCGTTGATGTCCATGGCCAGTGGCTCCTCGTTGTGATTTCTGATTGCTTCCCCGCTTACTTACCGGAGAGACGGAGAAAGTGTCGGGTGTCGGCTGAAATTTTTTTCTTGTCTGTTCTCATGGCCCTTACTTACCGGGTGGCAGCAGGATGAGTCGGAAAAATCGGAAAAAATCCCACAATGACAATGACAATGACAATGACAATGACGCTGTATGCTGTTTTTTCTTGTCTTTATGGATGGCCATGGTTATCTTTCTTTATCAAATTTTCACTAAGAATCTCTTCCGAACGGTGAGGTCATGGATAAAATCGACAAATGGCTGACCATTGATGAACTGGCTGGCTACATCAAGATGAGCCGGACCAAGCTCTACGGCATGGCCCAGCGCGGCGAGGTTCCAGCCTCCAAGATCGGCACTCAGTGGCGTTTTGACAGGGATCGGATCGATGTGTGGATGAACGAGAATATGAGCGTACCAAGCAAGCGGAAAACGGGGGCTCAACATGCCTGAAGCATTACTGAAAGAACCATCGAATCTTTTATCTCGAGCAGATGCCTCAAGAAAAATTGCAAACGGCAAGCTCAAGGTTGAAACCAAAAGCGCTTTTGGTCAATACATGACACCAGCCGCCATTGCTTCTTTTATGGCTTCATTGTTTCCTACCCCATCAAATCAAAATATACGGTTGTTGGACCCCGGAGCTGGCGTCGGCAGTCTGACATCCGCTTTTGTCGAACATCTCTGCAAGAACAAAACAGGCTATCATATTGATGTAGATGCCTATGAGATAGACTCCGTAATGCGCTCATATTTGGAGAAGAATCTTAATCTGTGCGGAGCAACGGCAGCGAAATACGGTGGTTCGGTGACATGGCGTGTTTTTGCCGAGGACTTCATTACTGAAGCATCAAGGAAGACATCTTCGCTCAATAGCCTGTGGCCTGAAATAGTGAATAGGTATACGCACTGCATTATGAATCCTCCATATAAAAAGATTTCCAGTGCGTCGCGCCACAGGACATCTCTTCGCACTGCGGGAATCGAAACGGTTAATTTGTATTCTGCTTTCGTTGCCTTGTCCTTACTCCTGCTGGAAAAAGGCGGATATCTGGTTGCAATCATTCCAAGGAGCTTTTGCAATGGTCCGTACTATCGACCTTTTCGGGATTTTATACTGAAACATGCCGCTGTACGGCGCATTCATCTGTTCGGCTCCAGAAACAAGGCATTTAAGGAAGACAAGGTTCTTCAGGAAAATATCATCTTGGCGCTTGAAAAAGGCGGCCTGCAGAACGGGGTCATTGTCTCTACTTCTACCGACGATACATTCTCCGATACATCCATTTCTGATTATAAATTCAGGGAAATTGTCCGCGAGGATGATAAAGAACTTTTTATTCATATTCCGGCGACACCGGAAGCTGATTTCCTCGACGATGCGAAAGCATTTAACCACTCGCTTTTGCAACTTGGGATACAGGTTTCAACTGGCCCGGTCGTGGATTTTCGCATGAAGGATCAATTGAAAGCCATGCCTGAAGCCAGAACAGTGCCGTTGTTGTACCCATGTCATTTCAAGGGGCAGTCCATGCAATGGCCAATAGAAGGAGGGAAAAAGCCAAACGCGATTTTGTGTAACGAGGAAACGCAAAAATGGCTGTATCCAACAGGTTTTTATGCTGTGGTGCGCCGTTTCTCTTCAAAAGAAGAGAAACGGCGCATTGTTGCCAGCGTCGTCGACCCTGCCGTGTTTGATGCAGCGGAAAAGATTGGATTAGAAAATCACCTCAATGTTTTCCATAGCAATAAAGAGCCGCTAACGGAGACTCTTGCGAGAGGGCTTGCCGTCTTTCTCAATTCGACGGCAGTTGATGACAACTTTCGGCGGTTTAGCGGCCACACACAAGTAAATGCAACTGATCTCAAACTTATGAAGTACCCAAGCCGCAAGGCCCTCATTGAACTCGGAAAATGGGCAATCAAGCAAGGGGATTTGAGCCAGGAAATGATCGACGAAGAAATGGAGAGAATCGCAGTATGAGTCAGGATAAAAACCATAAGCAAATCAGTGAGGCAATCAATATCCTGGCAGCTCTTGGAATGCCGAGGGCGCAGCAAAACGAGCGTTCCGCGCTCTGTCTTCTTGCATTGCTGAATCTCACGCCTGGCAAGAAATGGAAGAAGTCTGAAAAGCCGCTGATAGGGATAACGCCCATCATGGACTGGGCGCGTGAGCACTATCAAAAGGACTACGCCCCAAATACTCGGGAAACCGTCAGGAAGCAAACCATGCATCAGTTCGTGGATGCTGGAATCGCACTCTACAATCCTGACAAACCCGCCCGGCCTGTGAACAGCCCCAAGGCTGTTTATCAGATTGAAGATACCGTTCTGGAGTTGCTGCGTTCCTTTGGCACTTCAGCGTGGCATGACAACCTGACTTCCTACCTTGCCGACAAAGAGACCCTTGCGGCGCGTTACGCAATGAAACGGGAACAGAATCGGGTTCCCGTGAAAATCGCCAAGGGCAAGGAGATCACCCTGAGTCCCGGCGAGCATAGCGAACTGATACGAGACATCATTGAGGAGTTCGGACCTCGATTCGTTCCTGGCGGTGTGCTGATCTATGCTGGCGATACCGGTGACAAATGGGGATATTTCGATGCTCCTTTGCTTTTCGATCTCGGCGTCAGTGTCGATTCTCACGGGAAGATGCCTGATGTAGTTCTGTTCTGTACGGAAAGAAAATGGCTGTTACTCGTTGAATCCGTTGCCAGCCACGGTCCTGTGGACGGCAAAAGGCATGCGGAACTGTCACAGCTTTTCGCCAATTCCAAAGCGGGAATTGTCTATGTCACCGCATTTCCGAACCGTTCCCTTATGGGTCGGTATCTTGGAGAAATCGCATGGGAAACAGAAGTATGGGTAGCTGATGCTCCATCCCATTTAATTCATTTCAATGGAGAAAGGTTCCTCGGGCCATATGCAGATTGAAATGAATTCAACACACCACGGTCAATTCATAAAAGCTCGAATCAGGGAAGGTTCGGCATGAGCGCAGAAGCCACATACAACCCGCCCTACACCATCACCCCCGAGATCCTGAACCGGGTCGCCGCGATCAGCTTTGGCCTAGGGTGGCTCACCGTGCTCACCGATCAGGCGAAAGCCTTGCGGTTGCGGCGCATCAACCGCATCCGCACCATTCACGGCTCGCTGGCCATCGAAGGCAACACCCTGAGCGAGGCGCAGATCACCGCGATTCTCGACGGCAAGCGGATCATCGCTCCGCCCCGCGAAGTGCAGGAGGTACATCCCGGTGGAAAGCCTGATCTTCGAGCACCAGGTCGAGTATTACCAGGCCATTCAGGAAAGCACCCACAAGACCGACTCCGCCCCGTTCATCGCCTTCATGCTGCGGATGATTCTGGATACCGTGACCAGTTCGACCCCGGAAGTAACCCGGGAAGTTACCCCGGAAGTCAGATTGCTTTCAGTCTTGACCGCCGAGATGACCCGGCAGCAACTCAAAGAGGCGCTCGGGCTGAAAGACGATGAGCATTTTCGCAAGGCCTATCTGCTCCCCGCTTTGGAGGCCGGATTGGTTAAAATGACCATCCCCGACAAGCCGCGCAGCAGCAAGCAGAAATACCGCCTGACCGTCAAGGGGCGTCAGGTGATGCCCGGCACGGGCACGGCGGTGGATAACCCCCGGGGGAAGATATGGCACTCGACTACGCAACATTAGAGCTGCTCCGCCAGAACCACCCGGCCTGGCGGCTGCTGCGCGCCCAGCATGCGCCGCTGGTGGCCGGTTTTTTGCGCCGGGTGTTCATCGTGCCCAATGTCCGCGAGCTGTCGCAGGCAGACCTGGTCGAGGCGTTGGAAGATGAGCTCTTTGTTTTGCGCGAGCAACTCGGGGGCGGGGCTTTTCCCGGCTCCGCGCAAACATACATCAACGACTGGGCCGACAACGACAAGGGGTGGCTGCGCAAGTTCTATCCGACCGGCACCGATGAACCGCACTTTGATCTGACTCCGGCGACGGAAAAGGTTTTGGCCTGGCTGGAAGGACTGACCGAACGCGCTTTTGTCGGCACCGAGTCGCGGCTTCTGACCCTGTTTGACCTGCTGCGGCAGATGAGTGAGGGGAGCCAGACCGACCCCGAAGTGCGGATTAACGAGTTGCAAAAACGGCGCGGCGAGATTGATAATGAAATCTCCCGCATTCTTGGCGGCGATATCCCGCTTATGGACGATACGGCGCTCAAAGACCGTTTTCAGCAGTTTTTACAGCTGGCGCGGGAACTGTTGACCGATTTTCGCGAGGTGGAACAGAATTTTCGCACCCTCGATCGCCGCGTGCGCGAGCGCATCGCTCTCTGGGAAGGGGCCAAGGGCACCCTGCTCGAACAGATTCTGGGGGAACGCGACGCCATCGCCGATTCCGACCAAGGGAAGAGCTTTCGCGCTTTCTGGGATTTTCTGATGTCGCAAACCCGCCAGGAAGAGTTGAGCGGCTTGCTGCAACAGGTGCTGGCCTTGCCGCCGATTGTCGCGCTGCGCCCCGATGCCCGTCTGCAGCGGGTTCACTACGACTGGCTGGAGGCGGGCGAATATACCCAGCGCACCGTGGCGCGACTCTCCGAGCAGTTGCGCCGCTTTCTCGATGATCAGGCCTGGCTGGAGAATCGCCGCATCATGGATATTCTCCACCAGATCGAGGCCCACGCCCTGGCGCTGCGCGAAGACCTGCCCGCCGGCGAGTTCATGCCCCTGGCCAAAGTATCCGCGAGTATCGATCTGCCGCTGGAACGACCGCTTTATCGCCTCGCGCTCAAACCTTTGATTGCCGAGCTGGCCCTGGACGATGGGGAGGTTGAAATCGACACCGCCGCGCTGTATGCGCAGGTGGTGGTTGACAAGGCGGAGCTGGCGCGCAACATCCGTCAGGCCTTACAGGGGCGCAATCAGGTAAGTCTGGGCGAGGTGGTGGCCAAACATCCTTTGCGGAATGGTCTGGCCGAACTGGTAACCTATCTGCACCTGGCCGGGGAGTGGTCGCAAAAGGTGGTCGATGAACAGCAGCAGGAACAGGTGAGCTGGCAGACGGATACCGGGGCGACCCGCCGGGCCAGCATGCCGCGGATTATTTTATTGAGGAACGGATAATGGAGCATACTGATAACCTGGGCCGCCGGTCGCTTGACCCGCAGCACGAAATCTCAGCGGTGGTCGTGCCGCTGCTGAAGGGCGTAATTTACCAGGAGGAACACTCGGGGCTGTGGAATGCTCTGCTGAATATGCAGGCTGGCGTGCGCGACTACGTCGCCGTGCTCGGGTTGGAACTGCTGCTTGACGAGGCGGAAGGCTACGCCTTTTTGCGCTCTCGGCCTGAAACCGGGGAGGTGGGGGGCAACGCCGTCCCCCGGCTGGTGGCAAGGCGGCAGCTGTCTTATCCGGTCAGTTTGCTGTTGGCGTTGTTGCGTAAAAAACTCGCTGAAAGCGATGCCGGAGGCGGAGATACGCGACTGATTCTTTCGCGGGATGAAGTGGTGGAGCTGATTCGGATTTTTCTGCCGGCTGGTAGTAACGATGTCAAATTGATCGATCAGGTTGATGCCACGCTGAGTAAAATTGCTGAGCTGGGATTTGTACGTCGCCTGCGCGGCCAGGGGCAGATGATTGAAGTCCGGCGGATTCTCAAGGCCTTTGTCGATGCGCAATGGCTGGCCGACTTTGATCAGCGCCTGGCCGAATACCGGCAGCCGTTTGCGCAGCCGCAGGAGGACGTCGATGTCTGAGACCCTTGAACTGGAGTTTATGGCCGATGATAATCTGGCTGGCTTCCGTCTGCAAAGGCTGGAGGTTTTCAACTGGGGGACCTTCGACGGCCGGGTCTGGACGTTGCGGCTGGAGGGTAAAAACGGCCTGCTCACCGGCGATATCGGTTCCGGTAAATCGACGCTGGTCGATGCCGTGACCACCCTGCTGGTACCGAGCCAGCGCATCGCCTACAACAAGGCCGCAGGTGCCGACAGCCGGGAACGTTCGTTGCGCTCCTACGTGCTCGGTTATTTTAAATCCGAACGCCAGGAACCCCTGGGCAGCGCCAAGCCGGTCGCCTTACGCGATCCCAATAGCTATTCGGTGGTTCTCGGGGTCTTTTACAATGCCGGTTACCACAAAACGGTGACTTTGGCCCAGGTGTTCTGGATGAAGGACACCGCCGGTCAGCCGGCGCGCCTCTATGCCGCCTGCGAAGGCGAGCTATCGATCAGCGCCGACTTCGCAGGTTTTGGCACTGAGATCAGCGGTCTGCGCAAACGGCTTCGGGGGGCCGGGGTCGAGTTGTTTGACAGTTTTCCACCTTACGGAGCCTGGTTTCGCCGGCGCTTCGGGATCGATAACGAGCAGGCGCTCGACCTGTTTCATCAGACCGTTTCTCTCAAATCAGTGGGGAATCTCACCGATTTCGTGCGCAGCCACATGCTTGAACCGTTTGATGTCGTGCCGCGAATCGCCGCCCTGATCCAGCATTTTGAAAATCTCAATCGGGCCCACGAAGCCGTTCTCAAGGCCAAACGTCAGGTGGAGATGCTGGAACCCCTGGCGGCCGACTGCGATCGGCACCGGGATCTGCTGCAAACGACGGAAAACCTGCGGGACTGCCGCGACACCCTGCGCCCCTGGTTTGCCGGTCTCAAGTCGGAATTGCTGGCGAAGCGGCTCGCTGCTCTGCAAGAGGAATTGCAGCGCCACCAGGCGGTGGTCGAACGGCTGGAAGAGCAGCGCCGTGCCCAGCTGGGGCGTGAACGTGAGTTGCGGCGTACCATTGCCGAAAACGGCGGTGATCGGATTGAGAGCATCGGCGAGGAGATTCGCCAGCTGCAGGATGAACTCGGCCGGCGCAGACAAAAAGCCGCCCACTATGCTGAGCTGGTGCGACTCATTGGCGCCCACCCCGCGACCACCCAGGTGGATTTCCTGCGCCAGCGTGCTGAATGCGCGACCTTGCGCGCAGCCACCGCTGCTGCGGAAGATCGGGTGCAGAACGAGCTGAATGAGGCGGGGGTCTTTTTTGCCCAGGGGCGGCGTGAGCACCAACAGCTGACCGCCGAGATCAGGGGGCTGAAAGCCCGCCGCAGCAATATTGACGAAAAACAGATCGCCATGCGGCGCAGTCTCTGTCAGGCGCTGAATCTGGCGGAAGATGAGATGCCGTTCGCTGGTGAATTGCTTCAGGTCCGCGAAGACGAACGCGACTGGGAAGGCGCTATTGAACGCCTGTTGCACAACTTCGGGCTCTCGCTGCTGGTGCCGGATCAGGCCTACGCCAGGGTCGCTGAATGGGTCGATAGCACCCACTTGAAAGGGCGACTGGTCTATTTCCGGGTTCGACCGCAGGGGCGCAAGGAGCGGGCAACCGGACGTCCTGATTCGCTGGCGCGCAAACTGGCGATCAAGGCGGATTCCGCCTATTTTGACTGGCTGGAACAGGAAGTCGGCCAGCGTTTCGATCTGGCCTGTTGCACCAGTCAGGAAGAATTCCGGCGGGAAAAGAAAGCCATCACTCTGGCCGGGCAGATCAAGGCGCCCGGTGAGCGCCACGAAAAAGACGACCGCCACCGCCTCGACGATCGCAGCCGCTATGTTCTCGGCTGGAGCAATGCCGCCAAGATCCAGGCCCTGGAAGAAAAAGCGCAAGGAGAGGAGACGCAGCTGGCTGAATTTGCCGGTCGCATCGGTCAGCTGCAGCAGGAACAGAAAAACCTCAAAGAGCGCCTGGACACCCTTGCAAAGCTGGAGGTCTTTGCGGATTACCGCGATCTCGACTGGCAACCTTTGGTGGTGACCATCGGTCGGCTGGAAGCGGAAAAGCATAATCTTGAGGCCGCTTCCGATCTGTTGCAAACCCTGGCCGGGCAACTCGGCGCGCTGGAATCCGAACTGCGCGAAACCGAACAGCAGCTTGACGAACGCAAGGACAAGCGCTCGAAAACCGAACAGAAAATGAGCGCCGCGCAGGAGGTGCAGCAGCAGGCTGGCGCGCTGCTGGCGGACGTCGGCGCGGAAGCGGTCCAGCGCTTTGCCCTGCTGGAAGCGCTGCGCGAGGAGGCGCTCGGCGGCCATGTGCTGACGGTTGAGTCCTGTGACAACCGCGAGCGGGACATGCGTGACTGGCTGCAGACGAAAATCGACGCCGAGGACCGCAAGCTCAGCCGCCTGAGTGAAAAGATCATTAGGGCCATGGCCGAATATCGGGAAACCTGGCAGCTGGAAACCCGCGATGTCGATGCCAGTCTTGCGGCCGCTGACGAATATCGCGGCATGCTCGATCAGCTGCGGGCCGACGATCTGCCGCGTTTTGAGGCGCGTTTCAAGGAGCTGCTCAACGTCAATGCCATTAACGAAATTGCCAACTTCAATTCCCAGCTGCATCGCGAACGCGAAACGATTAAAGAACGGATCGCGCATATCAACGAATCGCTCACCCAGATCGACTACAATCCCGGGCGTTACATCAGCCTCGAAACCCAAGCGACCGTCGATGCCGATATCCGTGATTTTCAAGCCGATCTCCGCGCCTGTACCGACAGCACCACCACCGGCTCGGGCGACGCACAATATTCTGAGGTTAAATTCCTGCAGGTGCGGCGGATCATTGAGCGTTTTCGTGGTCGCGATGAATCCGCCGATCTGGATCGGCGCTGGACGGCCAAGGTCACCGATGTGCGCAACTGGTTCATGTTTGCCGCCAGCGAACGCTGGCGCGAAGATAACAGCGAACATGAACATTATGCCGATTCCGGCGGCAAATCTGGCGGCCAAAAAGAGAAGCTCGCTTACACCGTCCTCGCCGCCAGTCTGGCGTATCAATTTGGTCTGGAATGGGGCGCGGTGCGCTCGCGCTCTTTCCGTTTTGTGGTGATCGACGAGGCGTTCGGGCGCGGTTCCGATGAATCGGCCCAATATGGCCTGGAGCTGTTCGCCCAGCTCAATCTGCAACTGCTGATCGTCACGCCGTTGCAGAAGATCCACATCATCGAGCCCTTTGTCGCCGGTGTCGGCTTTGTGCACAATGAAGACGGCCGCAACTCGGTGTTGCGCAATCTCACCATCGAGGAATATCGGGCCGAGAAGCAAAGGATGCAGGGATGAGCTGGACGACCCCGGCCGATCTCAAAACTCAGGTGCAAAAGCTCTGGGATCGCGGTTTGCTGCTCGCCTGCGTGGCGGGCGGAGAATCGCCCTTCCCGCGACGTCTGACCCTCAAAGGCCCTGATTCACGGGAGCTGGGCGAACGCTTCCCCGAGGTGCGGGACTGGATCGCCCAGTTGTCCGCTGCTGCCGGTCCCTATCGCATCGCATGGCGCAGCGTCAACCACCGCGTTCTTGGAACCAATGACATCCCGGCGGCCATCTGGATCGACCGGCTTGCTGACGCTCTCGGCCTCATCGGCAAGCGCCGGGCAGCGGAACAGTTTGCATTGCTGGTTGAACTGACCAGGGACAAACAGCCTGAATTGCTCCCCTGGCTGGCCAAGCGGCCGCTGCGTGCCTTGGAATTGGCCGAAGACTGGCCGCGACTATTGGAGATTGTTGCCTGGTGCCTCACGCATCCTCGCCCGGCGATCTATCTGCGTCAGATTGACCTGCCGGGTGTCCATACCAAGTTGATTGAAGGGCATCGCGGCGTGCTGACGGAACTGCTCGATCTTGTGTTGCCGGAGCACTCTATTGATGGAATTCACACGGGCATCGGCGGGTTCTGTCGGCGCTATGGTTTTCTTGATAAACCGTCACGGGTGCGTTTTCGAATGTTGGACTCGCATGCCCGGCTGCTGCCGGTGGCAGTCGATCAGGATATCACCCTGACACAGGCAGCCTTCGCGGCTCTCGATCCGCCGGTAGCCAAGGTCTTCATCACTGAAAACGAGATCAACTTCCTGGCGTTTCCGGAGGTTCCTGATGCCCTGGTGATTTTCGGGGCGGGGTACGGCTTTGACAACCTCGCGGCCGTACACTGGCTGCACGAAAAAGAAATCTACTATTGGGGAGACATCGATACTCACGGCTTTGCCATTCTCAATCAATTACGCGGAACCTTTCCTCATGCCGTTTCTTTTCTGATGGACCGGCAGACACTCTTTGCACACAAGACCCTCTGGGGGGGTGAAACGCAACCTGAAACAGCGACTCTTACGCGGTTGAACGCTGAAGAATCGATCCTTTATGATCAACTGCGCCAGAGCCATTGGGGAGAACGAGTTCGGCTTGAGCAAGAGAGGATAAGTTTCGATTTATTGCTTGACGTTCTGCACACGTTGACGTGAAACAAAGCGAGATTCTGGAAGGACATTCTATGAATCAAATGAAACCGTTTGCCGGAAAATGGCGCATTGTCGAGATGGAGGTCTGGGATCAGGATTACGTCGATATGGAGGTACCGGGATTTATCCACATCGGTTCAGATGGAACCGGACAGTTTCAGTTCGGGCTGATATCCGGGGATGTCGATGGCCGGGTGGAGCAATGCGGTAATGCGCCACGTTTCGATTTTTCCTGGTCCGGACAGGATGAAAACGATCCGGTCTGCGGTCGGGGTTGGGCGGTTATTGAAAATGGCGAGCTGAACGGCTGCATCTATCTGCATCTGGCGGACGACTCGGCCTTTCGGGCCACAAAATCAGCGTGAGACGTTGCCGTGAGTGAATACCAGGATCTTGAGTTTCTCGCCGTCGACCGTCCCTTGACAGCTCGGGAGATGGACAACCTGCGTGCTATCTCCTCGCGGGCGCAAATCACCCCGGTCAGCTTCATCAACGATTATGGTGAGAAATGAGCGTCGACAGGAACAGTGAAGCGGAGAGTTTTCGCGCCTGGACACCGGATTTCGACAGCTGGCCGACGAGCTGGATGGGCGTTGCGGAAGATCTCGCTTACGGCAGGAAGCTGTTGCCCTGGTTTGCCGGTTTTCTGCAGGCGCTTTATGCCGAGGGATTATCCCGCAAGACCTTCGCCCGGTATCGCGACCACCTCTGGTCGCTTGGCGGCACGATCATCCGAGATGTTTCCCTGTACGAGGAGTATCAGGACGATCCGCTGGAGAAGCTGCGCGAATCGGTCGCTGATGACGGTATTCTACCCGATCATTATGACCAGATGACCCAGGCCGAACTGAAGGCCTTCGAGCGCATGTGCCGCAAATTCAAAAAATATCTCGGGGAGAACCGCTCCGACGAGACCGCATAGGGAAAGACGAACAGCCATGACACCCGACCAACTCGAACACTTTCGCCAACTGCTGGAAGCTCAGCGGCAGGAGCTGCTGGCGAGCAAGGATGCCGCCAGAGACTCCACCAGGCCGGTGACGCTCGATCAGGCCAGCGTCGGTCGCCTCTCGCGGATGGATGCCATGCAGGGGCAGGCGATGGCCATTGCGTCCCAGCGCCGTCGCGACCTTCAGTTGCAGCGCATCCATGCTGCACTTGCGCGGATGCAATCCGAAGATTACGGCCTGTGCATAGCCTGTGAGGAAGAGATTGCCATTCGCCGCCTGGAAACCGACCCCGCCGCAACCCTCTGTATTGATTGCGCATCCCGGCAGGAGAGGCGCTAAGTGGTGACAATCGCAAGGATGTCGGAAGGGAGGGTCGCATGATCTCCACGTCGGTGCTCTACGCACTGCTCAGTCTGACATGCGCCGGAGTCAACGACGTTGTGTTCAAGCGCTATGCGGGCAAAGACCGTTCGCGTGGGGTCTACGTCTTCGGCATCGGCTTGATCTGGTTGATTCTCCAGGTTGCCTATGCCGCCATCCGGGGGATTGAATTTACCCTGTCCGATATCTCGCTGGTGTACGGTCTTGCCGCCGGGGTGCTGCTGACCGGTTCCAATATCTTGCTGCTGGAGAGCCTGTCCCATATCGACGCCAGTCTCGGATCGACGGTCTATCGACTCAACACGGTAGGCGTGGTGGCGCTCTCGGTGCTGTTTCTTCAGGAAAGTCTCGGTTGGTTCAAGGTGCTTGGCGTTGTCGCAGGGGTCGGCGCGGTCATCCTGCTCTACCGCCCCGGCGGTCATGGCGAAGCGACCGGCCGACGTTTCGCGCTGTTTTTCGCTCTGGCCGTGGCGGCTTCGCTGCTGCGCGCCGTCTATGGCGTGGTGTCCAAGGCGGGGCTGAATCAGGGCGCGTCACTGCAGACGTTGCTGGTGCTGTCGGCACTTTGCTGGGTCATCGGCGGTTTTGTCTACGCCTTGGTTCGGGAAAAGCGCTTCCGCATGACCGGCAAGAAAGCCGCCTATGCCTCTCTTTCGGGTGTGCTGGTGTTTCTGATCGTCAATTTCCTGCTGCTGGCCATCGAGAAGGGTCAGGCCAGCGTTGTCATTCCCATCGCCAATATGAGTTTTGCTGTCGCCCTGTTGTTGGCCGTCGGGTTGGGAATGGAACGACTGACCCTGCATAAAATCGCCGCTGTGTCCATGGCGGTTGGTTCCATCCTGATGCTGTCATTGGTGTAGTCAGTGTGAAAGGTGCACATCATGAAAAGGAGAGTAAGTGGCGGCGTGCCAAATTGACGCCTTCCCTTGGCTTCGATCAGAGGACAAGGGAACACGTTTCCAACGCATGTTGATATCTCGTTTAAGCGGATAAGTAAGGGATCTATATGACACTGCCTTTTATCGCTATCATTTTTGGCCTCGCACTACTGGTCTGGAGCGCCGACCGCTTTGTGGAGGGTTCAGCCTCTACCGCCCGCCATTTCGGCATGCCGCCGCTGTTGATTGGCATGGTGATTGTCGGCTTCGGCACCTCCGCGCCGGAAATGGTGGTCTCGGCGCTGTCGGCTTCGCAGGGCAATCCGGGGATCGCGCTCGGCAACGCATACGGATCCAATATCACCAACATCGCCCTGATCCTGGGGGTAACCGCCCTGATCAGCCCGATCGCCGTCCATTCGCAGGTGCTGCGCAAGGAGCTGCCTATTCTCACTGTCGTGACCGCGCTGGCGGCCTGGCAACTTTGGGACGGTGAAATTACCCGGTTCGATGCGCTGGTGCTGCTCGCGGTGTTCGGCGGGGTGATGGCCTGGACCCTCTGGCAGGGGCTGCGGAAAAAAGCGGATACGTTGGGCAGCGAGATGGAACAGGAGCTGGAGGTCCGCTCCATGCCGCTGCGCCGGGCGGTCTTCTGGCTGCTGGCAGGGCTGGTGTTGTTGATTTTCAGCTCCCGAATACTGGTGTGGGGCGCAGTGGAGATCGCCCATCGGTTCGGGGTCAGCGACCTGATCATCGGCCTGACCATCATCGCGGTCGGCACATCACTGCCGAACTCGCCGCGTCGATTATTGCTACCCGCAAGGGGGAACACGACATCGCACTCGGCAATATCCTGGGTTCCAACCTGTTCAACACCTTGGCGATAGTGGGGATCGCTGGCGCGATTCATCCCATGGCAGTCGGGCCGGAAGTCTTCACCCGCGACATACTGGTGATGGCCGCACTGACCTTGTCGCTGTTCGTCATCGGTTACGGGTTCCGGGGAGCGGGGCGTATCAACCGGTTCGAGGGCGCGGTGCTGCTGGCCTGTTACGTGGGCTACACGACCTACCTGATCACTACGATTTTCGGTGGGCAGGCATAGGCCGATTTCCAGCCATTCTTTCTCTGTTTGCCCCCTGATTCTCTGAAGCCGAAGGCCCAAGTCGGAAGCTCATCCGGAAGTCTAACGTCAGCGTTTGAGGTGCCGGAAGGACTGATCCATGGGGAGCGGGCGCACTTCGATTCCTGCCTGGACTTACTGGATGCCATGCCTGGATTACGCGGAAAGAGTCGCCAGCGGCGAGTGGTTACGTCCGTGAGCAGACCTTTGCGGCCTTATCCGGACGAAATCGTTTGACAATCGGCCTCTGCCTAAATATATTAAAGAACGTTTTAATTTGGGGAAGCTTCGCCCTGCATTCCCGTTACCGCCTCTGGCGTGGCAAAAAAACCAATCGCCCCTGAGGAGCTGGAGATATGGCCGAGATGGAAGACCGCTGGTTATCAGTAGACGAGATAGGCAAGTACCTCGGTGTCAGCAGTGACACCGTTTACCGCTGGATCGACAAGCATGCGATGCCCGCCCATCGCATGGGCCGTCTTTGGAAGTTCAAGAAAGATCAGGTCGATGCCTGGGTTGAGGCTGGTGGTGCGGCGGACCGCAACAAGAAGGGCTCGGACGAATGAAGATCATCGACAACATCAATTCTTTGCTGGGCGACGATCTGAAGGCTTCCATCCACCCCAAGGCCAAATTGAAGATCGCGGCATCGTGCTTTTCGATCTATGCCTATGAAGCTTTAAAGTCCGAGCTCGCAAAGATTGAGTCGTTGGAATTCATCTTCACGGCACCGACCTTCGTTCCCAACGAAGTCACCGACAAACTCAGAAAAGAACGCCGAGAGTTTTTTATCCCCAAGGCCAACCGGGAACGCAGCCTCTACGGCTCCGAATTTGAAATCCAGCTTCGCAATAAGCTCACCCAACGTGCCATTGCCCGCGAGTGTGCCGAATGGATGCGCCGCAAAGCCAGATTCCGCTCCAACAAAACCAAATCCCCGATGCAGCAGTTTACCTGCATTCAGGGGCCTTCGCTGGAAGCGGCATATATGCCTTTGCATGGTTTCACCGCCGTGGATCTGGGATATCAGCAGGGTGATGCCGTTTCCAACATCGTCAACCGGGTAGACGAGACGGCCTTTACGTCGACATACCTTCAGCTTTTTGACCAGATCTGGAGTGACCCGACAAAACTTGAAGATGTGACCACCGCAATCTGTGATCATATCGCGTCGGTCTATCAGGAAAATTCGCCAGAGCGCATCTACTTCCTGATGCTTTACAACATCTTCAGTGATTTTCTCGATGATATTGATGAAGACGTCCTGCCCAACGACCGCACGGGTTATCAGGATACGCTGGTCTGGAACAAGCTTTTCAATTTTCAGCGTGATGCTGCCATAGGCATTATCAATAAGCTGGAAACCTACAACGGCTGCATCCTGGCCGACAGCGTGGGGCTTGGTAAAACATTCACGGCTCTGGCCGTTGTGAAATATTACGAACTGCGCAACCGTTCGGTGCTAGTGCTGTGTCCCAAGAAACTCGCGGACAACTGGTTGAATTACAACAGCAACCTGACGACCAACATATCCTCCCGAGATCGGTTCAATTATGACGTTCTATGCCACACTGACCTGTCCCGCACCTCGGGAGAGTCGTTCGGCATTCCTCTGAATCGGATCAATTGGGGCAACTATGATCTGGTCGTCATCGATGAATCACATAATTTCCGCAACAACGATGCCGTCAAGGACCGGGAAACCCGCTATCAGAAACTGATGAACCAGGTCGTCCGCCAGGGCGTTAAAACCAAGGTTCTGATGCTGTCCGCCACCCCGGTCAATAACCGCTTCAATGATCTGCGCAACCAACTCGCGCTGGCTTACGAAGGCGACTCTGAAAATCTCAGCAAGAAGCTGCGCACGGGCAGATCAGTGGAAGAAATCTTCCGCAATGCCCAAAAGGCCTTCAACCTGTGGTCAAAACTGGCACCCGAGGATCGCACGGCGCGGGCTATTCTGGATTCCCTTGATTTTGACTTTTTTGAACTGCTTGACAGCGTCACCATTGCCCGTTCGCGCAAACATATCCAGACCTTCTATGACACCAGTGACATAGGCCAGTTTCCCGAGCGTCGCAAACCGCTGTCATTCCATTCGCCATTGACCGACCGCACGGATGTCATGAGCTTCAATGAAATATTTGAACAGCTCTCGCTGCTTAAACTGGCCGTCTACGCCCCGATCAGCTACATCCTGCCCAGTCGGCTCAAAAAATATGAAGACCTGTACGACACGCAGGTGGAAGGTGGCAAAGGGAAGCTGAAGCAGGCAGACCGCGAACGAAGCCTGCAGGCATTGATGACGACCAATCTGCTCAAGCGACTGGAAAGCTCGGTTGAGGCTTTTCGGCTCACCCTGAAAAGCCTGCATGACAACCATGCCCGCACCCTGAGCAAAATCGATTCATTCAGGGTTACAGGTGATGCTGGCAGTGTCTCTGACTGGACCGATAGCCTGGCAAACCTCGAAGCCGAGGAAGATGATATCCCAGTTCCGGGTGAAGCCGAGATCGGCGGCAAGGTGAAGATAAACCTTGCCGACATGGATCTTCCATCGTGGGAACATGACCTGAAGGTTGATCTGGAAGTCATTAACGCCTTGCTAAGCTCCATGGCAAAAGTCACACCCGAGGAGGACGCCAAGCTGCAACACCTGAAAGCCCTGATTCTCAGCAAGATTGAAAATCCTATCAACGATGGCAATAAAAAGGTCCTCATTTTTACTGCCTTTGCCGACACGGCCAATTATCTCTACAACAACCTGGCGGATACCCTGCTGGCAACACTGGGGCTGCACACCGGAAAAGTAACCGGCAAGGATGCGCCGAAATCAACCCTCAAAAAGAATTATGATTTCCAGTCGCTGTTGACGCTTTTTTCTCCTCGCGCCAAGGATAAGGATCAGGTGCTGCCAAATGAATCAGCTGAATTGGACCTGCTGATTGGCACCGACTGCATCTCCGAAGGGCAGAACCTTCAGGACTGCGATTTTGTTGTCAACTATGACATCCACTGGAATCCGGTTCGCATCATTCAGCGATTCGGTCGGATCGACCGTATCGGCTCGATCAACAAGACCATCCAGCTGGTCAACTACTGGCCCGATATTTCTCTGGATGAATACATTAACCTCAAGGAACGGGTCGAAAACCGGATGGTCATTGCCGACGTGACGGCCACCGGCGACGACAACGTCCTCACGGCAAAAAGCAGCGAAATTTCGTATCGGAAAGAGCAACTCCGGCGTATGCAGGAAGAGGTGATCGAACTGGAAGACCTTAAAACAGGTGTGTCCATCACCGATCTTGGTCTGAATGATTTTCGCATGGACCTGCTGAACTATGTCAAAACCAATGGCGACCTTGCCAACGTGCCCAATGGCATGCATGCGGTTGTCCCCGCCAGACCAGAAATGGGATTGCACTCCGGCGTCATCTTCGCACTGCGCAACCTCAACCATGGCGTTAACATTAACCAGCAGAACCGGCTGCATCCCTACTATTTGATCTATATCGCGGGCGATGGGCAGGTTATTGCCAACCACACCGAGGTCAAATCACTGCTCGACCTGGTGCGCTCCAGCTGCAAGGGACAACCGGAGCCCATTCAGGCCGTCTGCCGCCTCTTCAATCAGCAGACCGACGAAGGCCGGAACATGAAGACTTGTTCCGACCTGCTGAGTACCGCGATCCGTTCGATGATCGACGTCAAGGAAGAAAAGGACCTGGACAGTCTGTTCTCGGGCGGCAGAACCACGGCCCTGGTGAACACCATCGCCGGGCTCGATGATTTCGAGCTCGTCGCCTTTCTCGTGGTGCAGGAGGAAGAGTAATGGAACCACGGAACACACGGAATACACAGAATGGAAAACCTGAAAAGAACCCTTCCGTGCCTTCCGTGGTTTATCAATACCCTGAATCGGCGAAATTTGGCCGGGTTGTTCCCAAGAGCAAAATCTACGAACACGGAAGCCCCAGCAATGCAGTCAGACAGTTGTTTGTGCGGCAGGTGGAACAGATCGTCTGGCAGCACAAGCTTGCCCCGGAGACAGTCAACCTGAAGGCATCAAAGGCCGTGCCTGAAATCCAGATCTTCAGTATTACGCTCAAGGGGGACGAACTCAAACCCGAGGTGCTGCGCTGCATTGACCTGGCCATTCCCTTCCCGATCATTTTTGAGCTTCGGTTCGACGGGAAAGTAAAACCTGTCGCCGCCTTTAAGCGGCCGAGTGAAGCGGATGCCAGCAAGTGGGTCATCAGCAACTATTTCGAAGGGGGATGGTTTAGAGAATTAATCACGGAAGACACGGAAAGCACAGAACGTAAAAAACAAAACTCTTCCGTGTATTCTGTGTGTTCCGTGGTTAAAAGAGAGCCTCTGCCTTTGGTGATGGATTTGGGGAAGTTGTATGAAAGTTTGCTGGATGGATTGATGCCATACCCGGCGCGACCGGCTGAAGGCTTACAGGCGCGGGTGGAACGGATGGAGCGCATTTGCCTCAAGCAGCGGGAGCTGGAGCGTTGCGAGGCCCGGCTCCGCAAAGAAAAACAATTCAACCACAAGGTCGCGATCAATGCCGAGTTGCGCGACCTGAAACAAGAACTTGAACGATTAACCACGGAAAACACGGAAGACCACTGAAATGGGTAATTTGTTATTTGAAGAAGAAACCTTTGCCATTCGTGGGGCCGTTTTCGAGGTGTATCGAGAGCTCGGTTGTGGCTTCCTTGAGGCTGTATATCAGGAGTGTCTTGAGAAGGAACTCAGTGCCAAAAGTATTCCCTTCCTCTCCCAGCCAGAATTGACGCTCAACTACAAAGGGCAACGATTACAGCAAACCTACAAGCCTGACCTGATTTGCTATGACCAGATCATTCTTGAGCTCAAAGCGGTCAAGGACATATCGCCAGAACACAAAGCACAGGTAATCAACTACCTGAAGGCAACAAACTTGAAATTAGGATTACTGATCAACTTCGGCAGTCACCCGAAAGCACAGATTGAAAGATTTGTTTTATGAACCACGGAACACACGGAATGACACGGATAATAACAAAAACACGTTCAGTGTCTTCCGTGGTTAAAGAAAGAGGTTTTAAATGGAAAAGATGAAAATGCACTCCCCGAACCTGACCCAGGGAAACATCGCCCGCATCCGCGAACTGTTCCCCGGCTGTGTGACGGAGGTTAGAACCACGGAAAACACGGAAAGCACAGAAAATATAAAACAAAATCCTTCCGTGTCGTCCGTGTCTTCTGTGGTTAAATATGCGATTGATTTTGATTTGTTGCGGCAGGAGTTGTCCGAGTCCATCGTGGAAGGCCCGCAGGAGCGCTACCATCTCAACTGGCCCGGCAAGCGGGAGGCGCTGCTCACCGCCAATGCCCCCATCGCCAAGACCCTGCGCCCCTGCCGGGAAGAGAGTGTGGATTTTGATACCACGAAGAACCTGTTTATTGAGGGCGACAATCTGGAAGCCTTGAAGCTGCTCCAGGAGACCTACCTCGGCATGGTCAAGATGATCTACATTGACCCGCCGTACAACACGGGCAAGGATTTTATCTACGAAGATGATTTTGCCGAGAACGCAGAGGAGTTCCTGAAGAGGTCGAATCAGAAGGATGAGGAAGGGAATCGGCTAGTTGCTAATACAGAGTCCAATGGGAGGTTCCACTCGGATTGGCTCTCGATGATATATGCGCGATTGAAACTTGCGAGGAATTTGTTGAGAGATGATGGCGTCATTTTTATTAGTATTGATGATGGTGAGGTTGGGAACCTAAGAAAGTTAGCAGACCAAATTTTTGGTGAAACGAATTTCATTGCCAACCTGATTTGGCAGAAAAAATATACAAGGGCAAACGATGCCAAGTGGTTTTCAGATAACCACGACCACATTCTTTGCTACGGCAAGGATAAGCAAGGCATGACATTAAAAATGTTGCCAAGAAATGAAGATCAGTTGGCGGCATACTCAAATCCAGATAACCACTCCAAAGGCATATGGAAGGCAACACCATTACACGCCAAAAGTGGCACCAATACGTCGGAATACACCTTTAATAATGGCATCACTTGGAAACCGCCCATTGGTACGTATCGCCGCTTTAACGATGAATCAATGAAAAGGATGGATGAGAACAATGAAATTTGGTTTGGCGCTAATGGTACACAAACACCATCCAGGAAGAGTTTCCTCTGTGATGTAAAAGAAGGTGTAACCCCGGTCACCTTATGGCCATATGATGAAGTTGGCCATACTCATGAAGCAAATAACGAACTAAAGACTCTTGGAATTGGAGGGCTTTTCAATAATCCAAAACCAACACGACTGCTTAAACGAGCGTTAATTCTGGCTACAAATCCAGGAGATCTTGTTCTCGACTTTTTTGCTGGCTCTTCTACCACAGCTGACGCGGTTATGCAGCTCAACGCAGAGGACGGCGGCAACCGCAAGTTCATCATGGTGCAGCTCCCTGAACCGTGCGACGAACATTCCGAGGCATTCAAAGTAGGCTATAAAACCATCGCCGAAATCAGCAAGGAACGCATCCGTCGAGCAGGCAAGAAGATTCTGGAAGAGCTGACCACGGAAAGCACGGAAAAACACGGAAAAGACAAAGATGATTTATTCAATTCTTCTTCCGTGCCTTCTGTGTCTTCCGTGGTTAAAAATAAACTAGACATCGGCTTCCGCGTCCTAAAAGTCGACTCATCTAACATGGCCGACGTCTACTACACGCCGGACGCCATCGACCAACAGAATCTCCAACTCTTCACCGACAACATTAAGCCAGACCGCAAGCCCGAAGACCTGCTCTTCCAAGTGCTGCTGGACTGGGGCGTGGATCTTTCACTTCCCATCCGAAAAACAGTTATCACCACGGAAAACACGGAAAGCACAGAAGGTAAAAAACAAAACCCTTCCGTGTCGTCTGTGTCTTCCGTGGTTAAAAATTCTTTTGAAGTCTTTTTCGTGGACGATAACGCCCTTGTCGCCTGTTTCGATACCGGCGTGAATGAGGACCTGGTCAAAGAACTGGCCGGGCACAATCCGCTGCGGGTTGTGTTCCGCGACACCGGTTTTATCTCCGATGCTGTCAAGATCAACGTGGAGCAGATTTTCAAGCAGATGTCTCCGGGCACCGAAGTGAAATCGATATAGGGGGCGCTATGGGAACTTCTCTGGATAAATTAACGATAAAGGGTTTCAAGTCGATCCGCTCGCTCGTCGATTTTGAATTAACGAATCTGAATGTGGTGGTGGGTGGCAACGGCGCGGGAAAAAGCAATCTCATTTCGTTTTTCAGGATGCTGCGGGCGCTGATCGACGGCAATTTGAACCGTTATGTACGGGATAACGGCGGCGCGGGGGATATTCTCTTTAATGGTCGCAAGGTGACGGAAAAAATGGAGTTTGAAACGAGGTTCGGCGTTCGCGGATTCCGTTTTAAGCTGGTACCTACACCGAGCAATGCCTGTGCCATTGAAGACGAGGCGCGGTATTACCAAGGCGGAACCACGGGCTGGTGGGTGTTGGGGGATAGCGATGACGGCACGTCGCGCATGGTCAAAGAGGTAAAGGAAAACAAGGGTGATACCAAATACAGCCAACCTGTTTTCGATGCCATATCCTCGTGGCAGATCTATCACTTTCACGACACCAGTTCCACTGCGGCAATGCGGAACTACGAGATTGTCGAGGACAACAAGGTGCTTCGCACCGATGCCTCAAACATCGGTCCATTCCTCTATAAACTGAAGCAAAAGCATCCGAAGGAATACAAAGATATTCTCAATGCCATTCGCCTGGTCACGCCATTCTTTGATGACTTCATTCTTGAGCCACGCGAGAGTGGCGCCAAAAAAGAAGTCAATATCAGCTGGATGCAAAAAGGGTCGGATTATCCCCTTCAGCCTTATCATCTTTCCGACGGTTCCATTCGCTTTATTTGCCTTGTCACGGCGCTGCTGCAACCGAATCCACCCTCCACCATTATCGTGGATGAACCTGAATTGGGGCTTCATCCTGCCGCCATCGTCATTCTGGCGGAACTCATTCAGGTCGCTTCCAAACGAACACAGGTTATCGTGGCAACCCAGTCTCCGGCTCTGATCGATCAGTTCGGCATTGACGATATTATCGTTGTCAATCGTGAAGACGGCGCATCTACATTCAAGCGGCTTGACGAAAAAGATTATTCTGAATGGCTCAAAAGTTACTCTGTTGGTGAACTCTGGATGAAGAACGTGATCTCCGGAGGGCCGGTTTATGAGTAACTTTATCGAGGTGATCACCATTGTTGAGGGCAAAACCGAAGAAATTTTTATCAAATCATTGTTGCAGCCCTATCTTGCTAAAAAGATGATTTTTATGACACCGACTCAGGTCAGCAAGCCTGGACAAAAAGGCGGTGACGTGAGGTTTGAACGGGTCAAGAAAGACCTTGCAATTCATCTCAAACAACGCGCTGATACTTACCTGACGACACTGGTGGATTTTTATGGGGTACGCGAATGGCCGGGCATAGATTTGGTTCCCGCGAAAGCGCCCCCCGCAAAGATTGCGGAAATCATCAACGACGCAACCCAGGCTGCCGTGGTTGACCTTTTCGCCAAGCAACAGGCGAAGAGGAGATTCATCCCCCACATGGTCATTCACGAATTTGAAGCACTGCTCTTCAGTGACAGCGCAAGTCTCGCAACTGAACTAGATATAGCTGAAGAAAAAGTCAAGGCGGTACTGAAAGAGTGCGGAGAACCTGAGGCAATCAACAACAGCCCGGTAACGGCTCCTTCAAAGCGACTTGACGGGTGGTCGATGAATGGTGAATTCCCCAAGACGACAACGGGCATTACCGTGGCGCGCAATATCGGTATACAGAAGATGCGGGAGCAATGTCCTCTTTTTAATGCGTGGCTGCAACGTTTTGAAGCAATCGTCGGGGGGCAGGCATGAAACTGAAATTCAAAGTCCAGCCTTATCAAACCAATGCAGTTGAAGCTGTTGTCGATTGTTTTGCCGGGCAGGTGAATACCTCGGGCATTGCCTACCGCATTGATCCGGGCACAAACCGGAAAGATTCGCAGGGCTACTACCAGACATCGTACCTGGAGCAGAGCGGCTTCAAGAACGCCGATCTCCAACTGACCGATGCCCAGATATTGACCAATATCCATGCCGTGCAGCGGCGGCAAAATCTGCCCTTGTCCGACAAACTGGTGTTCAGCGCTGGCTGCAAGGTCAATCTTGACGTCGAGATGGAGACCGGGACCGGCAAGACCTACTGCTACGTCAAGAGCGTCTTCGAGATGAACAAGCGCTACGGCTGGTCCAAGTTTATCGTGGTGGTCCCCAGTATCGCCATTCGTGAAGGTGTGCTTAAATCGCTGGAAATTACCGCCGAACACTTTACGGAGAGCTACAGCAAAAAAGCCCGGTTCTTTATCTACAACTCTAAGCAACTTCACCACCTGGAGAGCTTTGCGTCGGATGCAGGCATCAATGTCATGGTTATCAATATCCAGGCGTTCAATGCCACGGGCAAGGACAACCGCCGCATCTATGATGAACTGGACGATTTCCAGTCACGCCGACCCATTGATGTGATCAGCAGCAACCGCCCCATCCTGATTCTGGATGAGCCACAGAAAATGGAAGGCGCAAAAACCCTGGAGGCGCTCTCAAAGTTCAAACCGCTGATGATCCTGCGCTACTCGGCGACTCATCGCACCACCCACAACAAGATTCACCGCCTCGATGCTCTGGACGCCTATAACCAGAAGCTGGTGAAGAAGATCGCGGTGCGCGGCATTGCGGTGAAGGGCTTGGCAGGCACCAACGCCTATCTCTATCTGGGATCCATCGAGATTTCCAAGAAGGCACCGGTCGCCCGTATTGAGCTGGAGGTGCGCCAGGGAAATGGGATTAAGCGCATTGTGAAACGCCTGGAACGCGGCAAGGACCTGTTCGTTGAATCGAATGAGCTCGATCAATATCGTGGCTTCGTCATTGCCCAAATCGATGCCAATAACGACACGGTCGAATTTACCAATGGCCACGTTCTGTCTGCGGGTGATGCGACCGGAGACGTAACCGAGTTGACGATGCGGCGGATTCAAATTCGTGAAGCCATCAAAGCGCACCTTGAGAAGGAGCAGCACCTCTTCGCTCAAAACATCAAGGTGCTGTCACTTTTCTTCATCGATGAAGTCGCCAAATATCGCGATTACAGTCAGGCGGATGATCAGGGAGAATATGCCCGTATTTTTGAGGAGGAGTACGAACTGCTCAAGTCTGAATATTTAGGGGAGCTCGCACTCGATAACGAGGATTACCGCAAATACCTGACCGATATTCGGGTTGGCCGGACGCACAACGGTTACTTCGCCATCGACAAGAAAACGAAAAAGCTCACTGATCCAAGTTTTAAGACACGGGGTGAAGAGGCGGGACTCTCGGATGATGTCGATGCCTATGATCTGATATTGAAGGACAAAGAGCGGCTTTTATCCTTCGAAGAACCGGTCCGTTTTATCTTTTCTCACTCGGCCCTGCGTGAAGGTTGGGACAATCCCAACGTTTTTGTCATGTGCATGCTCAAGCACAGCGACAACACGATCTCGCGCCGCCAGGAGGTTGGTCGGGGGTTGCGGATTAGTGTCAACCAGCACGGTGACCGCATGGATCACCCGGCCACAGTTCACGATGTGAATATCCTAACCGTTGTGGCCAGCGAAAGTTATAAGGACTTTGTAGCCAACCTGCAGCGTGAAATCAGTGACTCGCTGTCGGCTCGCCCCCGCAAGGCGGACGAAGCCTACTTCACAGGGAAGGTCATCACCACGGAAACCGGAACATTGGAAATCACCCCGGTCATGGCCAAGCAAATCTATAAATATCTGCTTAAGAACGATTATACGGATGACGCCACGGACCAGGTTGCCGAGACCTATCACCGGGCAAAAGCCGATGGAACCCTGGCGGCGCTCCCTCCTGAGCTTGCTCCTCATGCGGAGCAGATTTTCGCGCTGATCGACAGCGTCTTCAGTGAATCCCAGTTGCCTGACGTGGGTGATGACCGTAAACCGAAGACCAACCCGCTGAATGCCAACTTCGAGAAGAAAGAGTTTAAGGCACTGTGGGACCGTATCAACCAGAAGGCCGTGTACCGCGTTGAGTTTGAGTCAAACGAACTCATACAGAACTGCATTCGGACGCTTGACAAGGAGCTCCGGGTTACTCCTCTGCAGTACACTATCCAGGGTGGCGAACAGGTCTCTCAGGCCACCTACGATCAAGTAAAGGCGGGTCAGTCATTCGAAGTTCGTGAAACTGCTACGGAAGAATATAACGCTTCGATTCATACGATGGTCACCTACGACCTGCTCGGAAAGATCGCCGAAAACACCCAGCTCACTCGGAAAACAATCGCGGATATATTGAGCAACGTTCAACCCGCAGTTTTCAAGCAATTCAAACAGAACCCCGAGCACTTCATTGCCGAGGGGTCGCGGCTGATCAATGAGCAGAAGGCCACGATCATCATCGAGCGGCTGAGCTACGACAACATCGCCGAGACCCACGATATCGATATTTTCACCGCAGGCCAAAGCAAGCAGGATTTCAGCAAAGCCAGCGAAAAGCTGAAAAACCATATCTACGACTACGTGATTACCGACTCCAAGGTTGAAAGGGAGTTTGTGAAAGAGCTGGATACCAGCAGCGAGGTGGTCGTTTATGCAAAGCTCCCCAGAGGCTTTCTGATTCCTACTCCCGTCGGCGACTACAACCCGGACTGGGCCATTTCTTTCAAGGAAGGCTCGGTCAAGCACATCTATTTCGTCGCCGAGACCAAAGGCTCCATGTCCAGCATGGAACTGCGGGCTATTGAGCATACAAAAATCGAATGCGCCCGCAAGTTCTTCGCGGAGGTCAACCGCAAGATTGATCCAGAACACGTGAAGTATGACGTGGTGACCAGCTACGGGAAGCTGATGGAGATTGTCGGTATGGGAGGGGCAAAAGCATGAGTAATATTTCGGCATCACTGACCAAATGGTTTTCAGAGCGTCCCCAGTGGCTCCAGATTGCGGCTACTCGGCTACTTCAGCAGTCTGAGCTTACTGACAAAGACGTCTCTGAGCTCGCAACCCTGTGCCAGCAGGAATCTGACGGAAAGCTGTCCAAAACGACCTGCTCCTTTCCTGCTTCCGCGTTCTCCCAGGGCGCTGCAGGTACCTTGCGTTTGTGTTCAATCAGTGATGTCGAAGGAGTAAACGCCCTTGCTCCGAAAAAACCACTTGAGTTTGGTAAGGGCAATATCACGATTGTTTATGGCAACAACGGATCAGGCAAATCCGGTTACGTCAGACTCCTCAAGCATGTATGCGGTGCCCGCGAGACGGGTACCCTTCACCGCAATGTCTATAAGCCCGGTTCTGCCGTGCAGAAAGCCAGCATTTCGTTTGAGCAGGACGGCATTCCGAAGAGTCATACGTGGTCAGGACAAGGTATCTGCGATGACCTCAACAGCGTTGATATTTTCGACACCTCGTTTGGCAAGGTCTTTGTCAGCAGCGAAGACGAAGTGAGCTACGAGCCGCCGGTATTATCGTTTTTTAGCTCGCTCATCCTCGCATGTGAAAAGGTCGCCTCGGCCCTGGACGCCGAGACCAATCGGCACCAGTCGAAAAAGCCGAATATCCCGGCTGACAAGAAAGTAACTTCAGAAGGTATCTGGTACGAATCCATCAGTGCCAAGACCACCACCCAGGACATCGACAAGCACGGCGTATTTAGCAGCACTGACGAGACCGAGATGCAAACGCTACAACAGCGCCTTGCCGAACAGGCACCGGCGGAAAAAGCGAAGCAGCTGAGAAAGCAGAAACAGCATATCGACACTCTGATCCATGATGCCCAAAAGTATCTGGATCAATTATCGGACGAGAATTGCCGACGGATCATTGCTGCCAAGAAGAAGTCGATCCTCAAGAAGACAGCGGCAGATACGGCGGCGGAAAAGGTATTCTCCGGCAGCGAGTTGGAAGGTATCGGATCTGATGTCTGGAAAGAACTTTGGGAAGCAGCCCGAAGTTACTCCGTATCGGCTGCCTACAAAGAAACCGACTACCCGAATGTTTCTGATGGTTCCCGTTGTGTTCTATGCCATCAGACCTTGACCCAAGAGGCCAAGGACCGCTTGATTTCCTTCGAAAAGTTCGTGAAGGGTGAAATGCAGAAAGCCGCAACGGATGCGGTCAAGGAGTATGAGACCGCCACTCAGACTATCGAGGCGTTACCGACATCGGAGACGCTGAAGACACGAATCGATGCGGGAGGCATTCCACAGGATGAAGTCGCCAGCCAGGTGACGGAATTCTTTACTCAATTACAGGCCAGGAAAGATCAGCTTCCAGGGATCGATTCCGAAGAAGCCATTCCCGCTATTATGCTCTCACCGAAGTGGATCGAAGAAACAAATGCCCATTCGAAGAGCCTCGGTGAACTCGCGGCAAAATATGACGAAGACGCCAAAAGTGACAATCGAGAGGAGATCAAGAAAAAGCTGATCAGCCTACAGGCCAAAAAGTGGTTGTCTGAGCACCGCGCCGCCATCGATGAAGAAGTTAATCGCCTGAAGCTGCTGAATCAGATCCAGGAAGCGAAGAAGTTGACCAATACCAAAGCTCTGTCTCAAAAGAAAGGGGAACTGGCAGAGGCCTTGATTACAGATGCGTTCGTGCAGAGGTTCAACGCAGAGCTCAAGGCCCTCGGTGCCTCTCAGGTGAAGGTTGAGCTCGTGAAATCAAAAGTCTCCAAGGGCCGAGTCCTTCATAAGCTCCAGCTTCGAGGTGCCTCTCAGAATGGTCTCGCCGATATTCTGAGCGAGGGAGAAAATCGGATTGTCTCCATTGCGTCATTTCTTGCTGATGTCACAGGCAGGACACATCCGGCTCCCTTTGTATTTGATGATCCAATTTCTTCACTTGATCAAAATTACGAAGAGGCAGTTGTTCAACGTCTCTGCTCTATTGCTTCCGAGAGACAAGTTATCATATTCACCCATCGCCTATCACTTCTGGCGATGGTTCAGGACTATGCCAAAAAGGTTAGCGTAAAGCCTGAAATAATATGTATCCGTGAAGAACCGTGGGGAAGTGGTGAGCCGGGAAACACCCCTCTACAAGCTCAAAAACCATTACAAGCACTCAACACGCTAATCAATAGCGAGCTTCCAAAAGCAAAAAAACTATTCAATGAAAGTGGTTTTGATGCTTACAAGTCAGAAGCGAAGTCTATCTGTAGTGAATTCAGAATTCTTCTTGAACGAATGGTGGAGTACGAACTCATGTCGGATGTTGTCCAGCGGTATAGACGGGCAATAAATACGATGGGAAAGATTAGCAATCTGGCCAAGATCTCAGAAGCAGACTGCAAATACTTTGATGACCTGATGACAAAATATTCGAGATATGAACATTCCCAACCACTTGAGGCACCAGTCACGCTTCCAGAACCGGATGAGTTGGAGACAGATTTTAATGGATTAAAACAGTGGCAAACAGAATTTAAAAATAGACCGATAACACCAGTTCCGCAGGAGGCTAAATGAAAATCCTCCATACATCCGACTGGCACATCGGCCGCACCCTTTATGGCAGAAAACGCTACGAGGAGTTCGAATCCTTTCTGACCTGGCTGGCGGAGACGATTCAGCAGAATGAAATTGATGTACTGCTGGTGGCAGGCGACGTTTTTGACACCAGCACTCCGAGCAACCGTGCCCAAGAGCTCTATTACCGTTTCCTGTGCCGGGTGGCCGCGTCACCCTGTCGGCACGTTGTCGTCGTGGCGGGCAACC